>DAOTVU010000039.1:0-7944 GCA_034436215.1 Dehalococcoidia bacterium | reverse complement strand
TGAGATGGTGAATGTCGCCAGGAAGGGTGGGATGAGGCTTATAGGTCCGAACTGCTTCGGCATACTGAGCCCCTCACACAAGTTATATGCTCAGATGCCGCCTGTGCACCCACCTCCCGGTTCGATTGCGGTTGTGTCGCAAAGCGGTAACGTGGGTGCTACCATTGCCAGGCGGGCGATGACCCTTAACCTGGGTATCAGCCGGCTGATCAGCACGGGAAATGAGGCGGATCTGCATATTGAAGATTTCCTTGAATATCTGGGCAGGGACGAACTTACCAGAGTCATCTTGAGCTATGTTGAAGGCTTTAAAGACGGGCGGGCTTTTTTTGAAGTGGCCAGAGAGGTGAGTAAGCGGAAACCAATTGTGATGATTAAGGTTGGCGAGACCGAGGCGGGCGCGTCGGCGGCCAGATCGCACACAGCTGCGCTGTCGGGTTCAGACCGTGTTTTTGAGGGAGTTTGCCGTCAGGCGGGGATAATACGGGTTCATAATATGAGAGAACTGGTGAATACGGGTTGTGCATTTTTGTGTAATCCGGTGCCGAAGGGTAGGAGGGTTGGCATAACCACATTTGGTGGTGGATGGGGAGTGCTGGCGGCTGACGCATGTGCCAAGCTTGGCCTTGAAGTTGTGAAACTTGATAAGGCAGTAATAGAGGAGCTTGATTCATTTCTCCCGAGCTGGTGGAGCCGTAACAACCCGGTTGACCTGGTTTCAGGTACATTAGTTGAAAATAATGTGAATCATATAATTGAAGTCTTGGCCAAATATAATAAAACAGACGGCGTGATCTGTCTGGGTTTACCCTTTCCTGCTCTGGAGAGAGCCCCTAAACCATTGACGGATGAAGATAAACTCAAACGGAGACAGCTTGTCATAGCCCATTATCAAAACGTTTTCAGAAAGATAAAAAGCATATCGGAAAAATATCAGAAACCCATCATAGTTTCTGCGGAATTATTTGCGCCGAGGCAGTATGTTGAAGAGCAGGATATTTTAAGTGCGATAGCCGAGGTAAATAGCATGTGCTATAACCTGCCGGATGAAGCTGCCATGGTAATGCATGGACTGGCTACATACGGTGAGTTCCTGCGGAAGATTTCATAGGATGGGTGTGTTTGACACTGGTAAGTTGCTATGCTAAGATATCTTTTGTTTCGCAAAAGCGCACCTTAACAATCGGATAGTGGAAGGAAGGTTCTAAGTAATTTAGAGAGTTTGATCCTGGCTCAGGATAAACGTTTGCGGCGTGCCTGATGCATGCAAGTCGAACGCTCTGATTTTTCGCAAGAATAATCAGGGAGTGGCGAACGGCTGAGTAACGCGTAAGTAACCTGTCCTTAAGTGGGGGATAACCTGTCGAAAGGCAGGCTAATACCGCATGTGCTGATAAGCGTACAGTTTGTCAGTAAAGCTTTAGCGCTTGAGGAGGGGCTTGCGTCTGATTAGCTAGTTGGTAGGGTAATGGCCTACCAAGGCGATGATCAGTAGCTGGTCTGAGAGGACGACCAGCCAGACGGGGACTGAGATACGGCCCTGACTCCTACGGGAGGCAGCAGCAAGGAATTTTGCGCAATGGGCGAAAGCCTGACGCAGCGACGCCGCGTGGGGGATGAAGGCCTTCGGGTTGTAAACCCCTTTTCCCGAGGAAGAAATCTGACGGTACTCGGGGAATAAGTCTTGGCTAACTACGTGCCAGCAGCCGCGGTAATACGTAGAAGGCTAACGTTATCCGGATTTACTGGGCGTAAAGCGGGTGTAGACGGTTTTCTAAGTCAGTTGTGAAATCTCCTGACTCAATTGGGAGGCTGCAATTGATACTGGAGAGCTTGAGGGCATCAGAAGAAAGCGGAATTCCCGGTGTAGCGGTGAAATGCGTAGATATCGGGAGGAACACCAGTGGCGAAGGCGGCTTTCTAGGGTGCTCCTGACGTTGAGGCCCGAAAGTGTGGGGAGCGAAACGGATTAGATACCCGTGTAGTCCACACCCTAAACGTTGAATACTAGGTATAGGGGGTATCGACCCTCTCTGTGCCGAAGCTAACGCTTTAAGTATTCCGCCTGGGGACTACGGCCACAAGGCTAAAACTCAAAGGAATTGACGGGGGCCCGCACAAGCAGCGGAGCGTGTGGTTTAATTCGATGCAACGCGAAGAACCTTACCAGGGTTTGACATGTAAGAAGTAAGAAGCCGAAAGGTGGATGACCTGTATCCAATCAGGAGCTTACACAGGTGCTGCATGGCTGTCGTCAGCTCGTGCCGTGAGGTGTTAGGTTAAGTCCTGCAACGAGCGCAACCCTCGTCGCTAGTTAGTTTTCTCTAGCGAGACTGCCCGTTTAACGTGGAGGAAGGTGGGGATGACGTCAAGTCAGCATGGCCCTTACATCCTGGGCTACACACACGCTACAATGGGTGATACAATGGGTAGCAATAGAGCGATCTGGAGCCAATCCTAAAAATCACCCTCAGTTCGGATTGCAGGCTGCAACTGCCTGCATGAAGTTGGAGTTGCTAGTAAACGCAGGTCAGCACACTGCGTTGAATACGTTCTCGGGCCTTGTACACACCGCCCGTCACGTCATGGGAGTCGGTAACACCTGAAGTCGATAGGCTAACCCGCAAGGGAGGCAGTCGCCGAAGGTGGGACCGGTGACTGGGACGAAGTCGTAACAAGGTAGCCGTACGGGAACGTGCGGCTGGATCACCTCCTTTCTAGGGAGTATGATCTCCTAGGTCGATCGACGGTTTTTTACCGCCGGTTTACTTCGGTAAAGCATACTTTCCTTCCACTATCCGGTTGTTAAGTTTTTTTATTTATAAATGTATATTAAACCATTGACTGTAATGGTAAAATAAATGCACAACAAATAGGTATCTGCGGATGGTGGCGGTTCATCCCGGAATTTTTTACCTGTTTTTGTTAAATAGCGGTTGTGTCTTCAGGAAATGGTATACGAAGCATCAAAATACGTGTTTAATCCACCGCCCCTTGTTTCAAGGGCACATAAAATATTGATTAAACCCAGCGCATGTTACCCCTATCCCTACCCTTTCAGTACCAGCCGTGAAATACTCGCCCTGATTATCGAACGTATTAAGCAGGTTAGCGATGCCGACATAATTATTCTGGAAGGTGCTGCCAGTGGAGAACCGGTTTATCCGATTTACAAGTCCCTCGGTTATGATTTCCAGCGGGTGCTTATGCTGGATGTTAAGGATTGTATCTGGGTCGAAATTGAAAATCCGCTTCCACATCCCTTTGCCGTGGCTACTTTCTGGGTGCCGAATGTAGTTCTTTCCTGTGATTTCCTGATAAGTATATCTCCTCTGCGTGTGGTCGGCGATCAGGCCTTCCTCAGTATTAAAAATCTGCTCAGCCTCCTGCCCGTCAGCAAATATAAGAGGGGAAGCGCCGGCGGCTGGGGATCTCTCGAAGAGTTCGGCTGGGAAAAAGTATATGCAGACCTGTACTTTACCCTGCCGTTCGACCTTGCCATTATCGATGGCAGGAAAAAATTTGTGGGAAGCGAAGATACTTCTAAAAGCAAAACTGAAAATCTGGGCAAAATATTCGAAGGCGAACCCTACGAAATAGATAGAGAAGCGGCAACCATGATAGGTGCGGATACGCAGTATCTCGATATCATAAGGGCCGGCAAAGCCGAACTGGAAGGCTGACCCTAATATCTGACATCGAAGCCGTTGAAGTTGCCTTTATACTCCGACCACTCCAGATCGATATTACTCACCTTTGCTTCCGGAGGCCCGACCCAGAGCTGACGGATAAATTCTTCAAGTTTATCCCGGCTGCCCTCCGCCTCCACTTCGACATCGCCCGATCTGGTATTGCGTACATATCCTTTGATGGATAAAGACCTTGCCAGATGTGCGGTAAAAGCGCGGTAATACACTCCCTGCACCCTTCCGTGTACTACAGCTTTAACATGGGAAAGTTCGGACATCGATAAATATTTCAGTAAAAAAATTCTGACCCGTCTGGATTGTGCTGCAAAGACCGGAGGCAGCTATTCGGGAAACTCTTCCTTCTTACGTTTTTTCTTAACTACCTCGACTTCTACCGTCTGCTCAAAGGTAAGCGGAACAACGTTCTTTTTAGCATCTTTTTTAGGTTTTTTAAATTCCCTTCTGATCTTATCTCTGGAACCCATAATAAAGACTCCTTTTTATATAAGCTGATCTATTATGTGCTCAATAAAGTTTAGCAAATATGAAACGATATAGTAAAGGTTTTATGAAGAATCCATCCGACCGTGCCCGCTGCAGATATGCCGGCTTCTTCAGGACGAAACCGTCCTGCCGTCAGCAGCTCGATAGATGCCGGACAAGCATAAGAAGCGCGGCAATGAACAGCAGTGCATAAACGGCTATTTTAAAAGCCAGCGTTTTTAGCTTAAGAAAGCTCCCCAGGACTATGCCGGCAATCAGGCCCGGTAAAATGAATGCGGTAATGGCCAGCGTATGCGGCGTCAGCTGACCGGCGGACACCAGATTGAATACCAGAGCGATATTCAATATCAGCCACAATACGGCCAGCGACGCACGGAATTCCGATTGCTCTGTAAGTTCACGGCTTGCATAGTACACTATGAGCGGCCCGCCGGTGGCAAAGATGCCGTGCACCATGCCGCCCGCCAACAGGATGGGATAACCGAAATACCAGGGTAACCTGCCCGATATCGCACCCGTCCGGAAAATAAATACAATCTCGATGATGGACAGGGCCATAATAAACACCCCCAGCAGTATGACCAGCTGGGCATAGCTTGCAACCTGCGTTCTGTAATAGATTCCACCAACCATTCCTATTGCCGTGGCGGGCAAAATCTTGAGGAAGAGCATTTTCCATCTGATATGCCGGAACCATCGCATCATCAGCCAGAGGCTCTGCAGTATCCCCAGTATAACCAGAACGGGCAGCAGCGTTTCCAGAGGAAGGATGTAGATACCCAGTGCCATGGCAATTACCGTCGAACCAAAACCCAGCGCCGTCTCGGCGGTGTGCGCAAACACCAGCACCGCCATCATCATAAACAGACCGGTGTACGGAAAGGTTGACAGCATTTAATCAGGTGACTTTATAGAGATCGTTTAAAAACTGCGTGGCGAAATCTCTGGCCATATTTCGATCGGGCAGGGAGCCTATCATACCGTACAGTGCCGCTTCGCCGGTGATATCTTCCGGCTTCAACTTAGCCGTTTCCTCCGCTGCCTGTTTGAGGTCGGATAAAAAAGAGTCAACTATTTTCAGATGTTCCGGCATTACCGTCATATGTAAACTGGGCGGCATCTGCTGGCTGTCTATATACCAGCGTTTTTCCTTCATTTTATCGCCCAGTGCATATACGTTGATGACATCGCTTGCGATAGCAAACACGGTAGCCTGGGGTTTACCGATTACACGAAGGCCCGGGATGCTGTTTACACCCGCCTGCATTTTTTGGGCGGCGGTCATTGCCCTGCGGGCCAGCTCCGTGTACCCATCAATGCCCAGAAACCTGATGATCGCCCAGCTGGCGGCAACGGGACCTCCCGACCTCGACCCCGCAACAGAAGGAGTAGCATACACACCGCCCGGCCAGTCAGCGTACACATAGATCTGATATTTCCGCAGTTCGGCATCACGGTACAGGATAACCGAAGCCCCCTTGGGCGTATAGCCGTATTTATGAATATCGGCCGAAATAGACCACACGCCCGGAACGCTGAGATCGAACGGTGGAATGGGGAAGCCGGCCCTTTTAATAAACGGCAGAATCATACCGCCCACACAGGCATCCACGTGGAACCAGACATTTTTTTCCAGGGATATTTTGCCAAGCTCTACGATGGGGTCGATTATCCCGTGAGGATAGGACGGTGCGGAGCCTATCATCAGGATGGTATTTTCATTAATCGCCCGACGGTACGCATCCAGGTCCACGACCGAATCTTTATCGGTTGGAATAACAACGGTTTTGATATCGAGGTAGTGGGCGGCTTTACATATAGCCGGGTGGGCGGTAAGCGGCATAACAAGCTCGGGATGTTTTATATGGGGCTTCTTATCGCGGGCAAAATCGCGGGCGGCCTTTACGACAGACATGAGGCTTTCTGTGCCGCCCGTCGTCATATTACCCGCGGCTTTAGAATCGCCGCCCAGAATGCCGATAATCATGGAAACAACCTCGTTCTCCATACGCAGCAGACTGGGAAAGGCGAACGGGCTGAGGCCGTTTTCATTCATAAAAATGCTGAATGCCCTTTCGGCAAACTCTTTAACCTCGTCACCCGCATTGAAGACCAGGCTGAACACACGCGCATTCTTCCAGTCGCTGTCCCCCGATTTCATTCCCTTTATTTCATCGAGGATTTTTTCGCCCGGCATACCCTTCTGCGGAAATTCCATAACCGGCATAAGCCACCTCCTGTATCTACGGCTGATTATCTATTCCTCTTCTATATGTACCAGGCCCTCCTCAAAAGATACACCCCTGCGGAGCAGGAACCACTTTCTCAGGTAGTAATAAATGAGGCCGGTAACCGCGAGGATGCCGAAAACTAGGGCAGAGAAAGGATCCTGAACCCAGCCGATGACGATGAGTGAGCCGAAGATGATGATTCCACCGATGGTAAAGAAATAAAGCCAGAACCCCTTAAGTTTGAAGGTTGCCGCTTCATATCGCTGGGGCATGCGGGAAGGCAGCAGAAGCATGGCCAGACATGCCAGCAGAGACATGAGCATGAAGCCCTGCGAGAAAACAGAAGCGATGCGCACCACGTTTTTCATGCCTATAATCACCAGGAGTACCAGCCCCGTTACCGACAGAGCGCCGGCCAGGATTACCGCATTGGAAGGCGTGTTGAACCTTTTGCTTACGCGGCCCAGGCCGACGGGGAAGACATGGTTTCTGGCAAGCGCCATGACATCCCTTGAAAGAAAAGCTATTCCGCCGTTGACGGTTGTTATGGAAGCCATGATAGCTCCGATGGCCATAAAGAACAGGGCAAAGGTGGGGTTGAGGAATTTACCTGCCGCTTCCGTCATGGAGCCCTCGGTAAGCGTCTGGTAGGGCAGTAAAGCTACGATGGCATAGCTTATGGAGCAGTAGATAAACAGCAGCAGCAAAAGGGAAACTATCAGGATGCGCGGAATGTTTTTTCGCGGGTTCTTAGTTTCGCCTCCCATTTCAGTTATGGCATTGACACCCGTATACATCACATATGCGGGGACGATTGCCGCAATTACCGCCCAGAAGCCCTTGGGAAACATCGGCACAACATTGGCCGTATTTCCGAAAATCAATCCGCCGATGCCGAAAACCACCAGCGCAACTATTGCCAGGCCGGTGCATATGCTTTGAAACCACATCATCCATTTGACATTGAATATATTCAGTACGGTGAAAAAGACCAGACATAGCAGTGCAAGCACACCCATAATAATGTCTTTCATGTCCGGTGACATGTTGCCCAGAGGCAGGAGCTGCATGAAATAAACGGCGAAACCTCCGGCCATCAGCGGCATAGCAAAAAGAAAGATCGCCAGGACGAGGATCCATACCATTAAAAAGCTGACCAGTGGCGACACCAGCCTCCCTACCGATATATATGTTGCCCCGGTCATGGGGAAAGAGGTGCCGAGCTGTGCGAAGACCACGGCGATGAAGAGGGCGGGGATTGCCCCCAGTAAATATGAAAGCCACAGACCCGGGCCGGTCGCTTTGGCCAGCGGGCCGACCAGAATGAAAGCCGATGCACCGATGACAGTACCGATCAGAAGCAGGATTCCGTGTGGAACAGAGATTTCCCGGCTGAGTTTACCTTCCTGCATACATGCCTCCTCCTTTTAATAAAGTCATTAAAACTGTTCTGGAAATATAAAAAATTGGCCATAATATACATCAACCGAAACGATCTGGCAACAAACTCCTTTTTTTCC
>DAOTVU010000038.1:0-11918 GCA_034436215.1 Dehalococcoidia bacterium | reverse complement strand
TTTTTTATAAATTTCGTTAATCCACCGGTCGTGCAGTGAACAGGAGCTGATCGTTCCACTTCAAAGTCTTTAACAATAAAAGCATTTAATTCATCTCCCACAATCTCTATATTATCGTTATGATATGTACCAAGCCCCGAAAGTTCTCCCGGCTTAGATGTAGGTACGAATTCCGGATTTAAGTTTATTAAAAGGCAGGCAACTGCATCAACGGCCACCGGATCAGAAGAGAAAAGCAATACACCGAGTTTTCTTGGCTTTCCATTTCTTGGACCGTTACCTTCCATTGCCATTACAGCATCCATAATATATAGACGTGGTTTGATAAAAGTATTGATATCAACCAGCATAGTGGCAAAATCATAAGGATCGGGCAACTTTAAGTGAAACTGGCTTTTCATCATTCCCGGAATGCAACCGAATTGATTTTTTATGGCACCCGTTATTCGGGTCAGACCGTGGGTCTTAAGTTTTGGCAAACTTATCAGACCGTCGGCATCAATAACCCCGCTGGCAATAGTAAAGCTTTTGACCAGCAGTGCATCCTTATGAAAAACCTGTCGCCCAGTATCGAAATCAGCAAGTACAAAACCATAATCATCCCCAATTTCCTTGAGGCCCGAGCGTCGCATATTCCCCTCACATCTACCGATGGCTGATGAATCGCCGTAATGTACCCTTATGCCCGCTTTCTGTAATAATTTCCCAGTTGCTTTAAATACGGAAGGGTGGGTTGTTATGCATGTATCGGGTTTACTGCCAAGCAATACATTGGGTTTAAGGACTATCTTCTCTCCCGGTTTTATAAAACTGTTAATACCACCGAGCAGGGCTATTCCACGTTCAACAGATTTTTCTACAACATCTACGTTGTAGGATTCACAGCCAACAATGGCTACGACTGAACCGCTGATGGTTCCTCCTGTTGGATAAAATCTTTAGTCTGATATTTATAATTAAAGGCAAAACTGGTAAATGGATGACAAATTAAATCAAATGGTGGGCGGTAATGGACTTGAACCAATGACCTCTGCGATGTCAACGCAGCGCTCTAACCACTGAGCTAACCGCCCTTCAACAACACGGCATTTTATCAATGCTAATTCAAACAGTCAAGGCAATATAACGATATCGTATTAAATAAAATGAACAAATGCAACGAGGGTTTATCAGCCCTTTGTAGATATTCGAGCATTACCTGTCATAGAAACATGTACAATGCTTCCACACTTAGGACACGTTACCTCTATTGTAATAACGGGTTGCCTCATTACACGTTCGATCAAAGTGGAGACCATGGTATCAAGCTGATCAATGCGTTTATACATCATTTCCAGTTTCCTTTCCATCTGCACCAGCTTGTCGAGCTGTTTTTCAGCTTCTTCGTACTTTTTATCGATCTCCTTTTTATCACTCATCCTATTTTTATCCAATGTTAAAGGAATAAATGGGAGTCAAATATATAATCCCCCTCTTTTCCCTTTAACTATACGCCAGCTTTACAGGCTTTTCTCCTGGACTCCCATTGCACTGAGCTCATCTTTATCCTTTTTAATACATTCCTCCAGTTTTCCACCCATAGCCTGCTCAAGATACTTGCGATAGGCCTCTTTAGCGGTAGGAGAATTTCTAACTGCAACTTTAGCCCTCTCCCACTCTTCCAATACCAGCTGATCCTGCCTATCCTGACTCAATGGAAACTCTATATCCATCAACGCTTCAGCTCTTTCAATAATTCTGTTCATAACCGCTCTTCTCAATCGGTCGAAAGACAGCAATTCTTGATCTTCATAGGGCCGTGAAGTCCATTGTTCATTTGCCATATATACGACCTCCCATATGCACTTTTATTGACTTTATAATATGCTGGTAATATAGCAATGTCAAGCACAAAATTAGCTACAACTTCCAGTAACAACATCAAAGCTTATCCATTCTATTTACCAGTTAAAATGCTTTGACAAGCATTTTAACTTGATATTACAATAACGCTGATTTTAGCGGGAGTAACTCAGTGGCAGAGTTCCTGCCTTCCAAGCAGGGTGTCGCGGGTTCGAATCCCGTCTCCCGCTCCATTGATTAAAATTGTGATATGATATCTACTTACCACGACCCAGTTCATCTTTTCATTTTATCTAATATCATTAACATGAATCTGCCTGAACAATTTAATTATTTTAGGATTTGATATCGTCAGATAATAAAATAATGCTAAATCATCACAGATACATTTGTCCGATTCGCATTTTTAGAATAATATTTTATTCAATGTTAAATTGGATTATTAACACCAATGGCTGCTAATAAAAAACCGCCGGCACCCATCCGCAGTACAATAGTCCTTATAATTTTTGTCGCCTTTGTTTTTGTTATTGCCATGGTTTTTCTGGAAATTCAACCGGTCCCCCTAATTAAAACCGCAGTGCGAAGATGGGCACAAAATATTCAAATCCAGGCTCAGCAATTATTTCAGACAGAAAAAGTACTCCCGATCTCAGCTGGGCAGGATGTAACCTCGAAAGTGGCGGTCGAAGTAAAAACTCAAACACTAAATAACTGGGAATATACTCTGACCAAGATAAATTGGAGAGATAAAAATAAACTGGAAATTCAAATGAATATTCGTAATATCGGTAATCAAACGCTACCTTTCGGATTCAGTTATCCAGTTAGCGATGAATCTTTCACAACTGTTTATAAACTGTGTGTCCAGAATAGCAGTAAGCAGGTTTACTGGGATATCAGTCAGGGAAGCGCCGGCGCCGGCTTTTACAACCGATACTTTTCGCCGGGTGAAGTAAAAACCGGTACGCTTAATTTCAACATCGATTCTGATTCCCAAAAGCTATATCTTTGCCTTTCGGTTGGAGGTAATGTAGCTAACAGGCTATTTTACCTTGGCAACCCAGAATAATGATCAAATTTAACTTTAACGCGAAATCCCGGCTGCGTACTCCACATCTTTTTGATATTGAGCCTGTTCTGCCAGAGATTCAAAGTATATCATGAGCCTTTGAGATTGCAGAGAACCTTCTGCATGTACGGCTACAACTTCATTTTCCACCACCATTACCCGTCTTAACAACTGAAACATCCTGAGACGTGCCTCAGCCGATATACCCTTTTTCCCACCAAGGTATTTCTTTATATATTCACTAATATCAGGGTTGGTGAAATCTCCGTATGTAGGCGCTGTGACCAGAAGACCACCGGCAATATCCTGTACCAGTTTAAGACACTGATGGAAATTGGAGGCAAAATGGTATTTGGCCATATTGGTCAATACCGGATTGGGTATAGGTATTCCACCATGAACTGCATAGTCAATACAGGAAGCTCTGGCCAGCGATTTAAGAGTATTTACATAGATAACCAGGTCGGTTATCTGTTCCCGGATATGGGGCACATTTTTAATTCCATTGTATTCAGCCATAGATGCAGCCGCACCCAGTAAAGCTTCAGCAGATGGGATACGGTAGCTGGCCGCTGTATGCCGGTGCAGATAGGCGAAATTATAAACAAGCGGCATGGCAAATTTCCACTCACCACATAGAAAAACCCTTTCCCAAGGTACAAAAACATCATCGAATATTATCAGGGAATCTGTATGATTCCTTACAGGTATGTCAACCGGAAAATCAAGCCGGCTGCGATGGCTTGCAATAGGATGACAAACCTGCACTACGCCTCTCGTATTGGCGGGGATAGCAAAGGCTACCGCATAGTCTTTATCGTCCTCCTCCATATTCCGACAGGGTATTACCAGAATCTCATTGCAGTAGGCGGCAGCGGTAATATGCGCTTTAGCACCTCTGACAATAATGCCTTTGTCACTTTTATCAACCACATGGACATAATAATCAGGATGCGACTGCTTAGGAGAAGACGGCCGCTGTGTTCTATCTCCTTTGACATCTGTCATAGCACAGGCTACACTCAGATCTTTCTTCTGCAACTGACGCCGGTATTCTTCCGCCCTCTCAATATAAGCCCTATTACCCATCATATTTGCAGTAATATTTACGGCATTCATTGCATCCGCCCCAATGTCATGTGAAAACGGTATAACGCCAGCTCCCAACCTGGTTGCTGTTACCATCAGTTCATGACGTTTGAGCAGGTCATCGGCATTGCGCGGTGTATAGTAGTATCTGCTGATGTCCTCACCAAGTACTGGATCTTTTACTACAGCCAGGTCTCGATACTCTTTGCTCTCGGCCATATCATAATCGATGGCTGCCGTTTCGACGCAGACCTTAAGTGCAGGATGTTCGGTAACATCGGGGACTTTTTCACCTTCATAATAAACAACCCTGCCATCCTTAAGACTTGTCTTGTACTGGTTCACATTCATTAAGCCCATACCTACCTCCTTAGATAATAGCTTGATACACTGGTTAATTATATTACAAAATGCTGACTATATACTATTTTTAATATATTCAAAGCCCAGCTAAACATATATGTGTGTTAATAAAATGCGGATTCCTATGCCGATGAGTATAATACCACCACCCAATAAAGCCCACTTACCTATTAGTACACTAACCTTTCTACCCAGCCAGAAACTGAATGCAGATACAGAAAAAGCTATCACACCTATTATTAATGAGGCAACAAATATACTGATGCGCAGCAATGCGAATGAGAGACCTACAGCCAGAGCATCTATACTGGTAGCAATCGCTAGTATGATAAGCGTGCTGATTTTATTAACATCTGCAACATCTGACCCGGAACTATTACGTATAAACTCCGCCATCATTTTGCCACCTATAAAAGCCAGCATGGCAAAGGCTACCCAATGGTCATACCTGGATATCAGGCCCACAATGGTTTGCCCGATCAACCATCCTACAACAGGCATAGCCATCTGAAAACAACCGAACGCAATGGCTATCCGCAACATGTTTTTGGGTGAAAAGGATATGGTGGCAGCACCGACACTTAAAGAGACAGCAAAACAATCAGCGGAAAGGCCGAATCCCACAAGAATAATAGTTAACAGGTCATGTACAACCATATGCCGCACAGTATATCAGATAAAACACGATGTTGATAAAGTGAAATCTCAACGCCGAATAGCCTCTTGAAGTGCAAGTTGTGAAGTTAGAGAAGATGCGCTATAGACAAAGCTGGCAAGCGTATCATATTTTTGACGCAGTCTGTGTAAATCTTCATAAATAGGGCTGGTACATGCAGGATCTTCGCCATATATGCCATGAAACGCAAAATATGCCTGATTCAGTTTTCGGATATTATATCCCTTCTGAACAAAGTATAACCTCTGTTGTTCCATGTACCGCTCAGCCGTTTCTATTGCGCCTTCGCCGAGCAAGATATCCACCACATGCCGTGTGTTACGCATTTCACGATAAAATTCATCGTCACCCTTATCGTCAGAACGCAGATCAGATTTACCAGGATTGTAGTAACGCTTATAAACTTGGTCACCAATTTCATCGGCAATCATGCCCGCCAGTGTTTCATTCATGATCAAGATATCCTGGGATTGCTGAAAGCCCATACAATCAAGCAGATAAAGGAAACCAAGCGGTCGAAAAGCCAGAAACTGATGTGCCCATTCCTCTACAGCCGCTCTTATAATATGCTTATTATTCATATTTGTGGAAACAATCGCCGGGTATGCAGCTCCAAATCCGCCGAGTTCTACTACAAGCGAAGAAAAACCCAGATTATCTATTTTATTTTCGATATTTTCAATTTGTGCCAGAGTGAGTTCGGGCGATAGCAGGACACGGCAGTAATAACTTATTATATTTCTTGGTGATACTACCAATAGATACGGTGGACGCTCCAGCCTTAACCTTACCCGGGGCAAAACCTCTATCTTATTATCTTTCAGGACCTCTGTTATTTGCCTTTCGAGCGTGGCAGCTTCGGGAATGCCCTCGTGATATGAATCAGTTCTTGAAAGCAGATTAAAGGTGTTTTCTATCTGCCATTTGCCAAAATCAATTACTGCTGAACCTGCTAACTGCTTAATCTGCTGACATGTAATATCCGATGTACTTTGATATCGTTCAGCCCTTATACATGACAGTGACAGAATGGAAATTAATGATATTAATAATAAAGCTTTGCTTCTCACGAACAGTGTATTAGCCAGCGATTGTCCTGCAGCTTAAGTTTTTTAGTCTGTGTGAAATCTCCGCTAAATCGGATAACGGCTCCTGGCATGCATTATTTACACAGACAACAACAGTAGTCCTTTCATGCAGCATATTTTTATCTCTAATTGACTCCCCGGCAATAAAAGACTCTTCTGTTCCATCACCTTTGAAAGAAACAATTTTATTAGGCAAATATACTGCATTAATTATATTTACAAGCTGATCAAGACCGGCCTTATCAGCATTGAATATAGAAATCTCCACACGCGGAGAACTGTAAAAGTCCATTGCACACAGCCAGTTTGCAAAACCTCTAGGAAAAGATGATACCTTGTCATGCAGTTCCTTAAACATCCTTTCTACAATCCGCAGAAAGTCTGCTCTGCCGGTTAAAAAATGCATATAAAGAAGGACCATAGCTGCCGATGAATTGCCGGATGGTATAGCACCGTCTATCAGATTTTGCGAATCGATAAACAATTTATCGGAACCTGCGGGTACGTCATAAAACAGGCCATCCTCTTCAATAAAAAACCTGGACACCATCTCATCTGCCAGGACTAATGCAGAGCTAAGCCATTTGCTGTTAAAGGTAGCAAAGTAGAGATCTATCAGAGATTGGCTTAAAAAGGCATAATCTTCCAGAAACACATATCTGCTACATTTGTTGCCTTTCCAGGTATGCATAAGTCCGCCATTTGACTTCATCTTCGAAAGAATAAAATCAGCACATTTCTCAGCTTCTCTAATATAATCAGGCCTCCTTAGCGGCGTGCCGCACTGCGCCAGACTGCTTATAACAATGCCGTTCCATGAAATAATAACCTTTTTGTCTTTTGAAGGTTGTTTTCTCTTTTGCCGTTGCCTGTAGAGATCATTCTTAACTCTGTCCAGCAATTCTGCATCTAGTTTAATTTCAGGTTTTCCTCTGAACAGGATATTAGAACCTTCAAAATTTCCCCTATCAGCAATCCCAAAATATTCGCTTATTATGTCAACATCATTATCACCGACAATCCGGGTAATCTCATCTTTATTCCACATATAAAATCTGCCTTCCTGCCCTTCACTATCAGCATCCTGTGAGCTATAAAAGCCCCCTTCTTCGGACCGCATCTCATTCAAAAGGTAATCAATAGTTTGTTCAGCAATAATTTTATATAAACTTTTACCGGTTATCTGGAAAACATGCGTATATAATCTGGAGAGTAAAGCGTTATCATAAAGCATTTTCTCAAAGTGTGGTATCCGCCACATATTATCCGTGGAATATCGATGGAAACCACCGCCAATCTGATCGTAGATACCTCCCTCAGCCATTTTTTCCAGAGTCAATTCAACCATATTCAAAGCTTTTCCATTATGGGTACGAGAATATGTTCTGAGTAAAAATTCCATCATCACGGGTTCCGGGAATTTTGGAGCAGTACCAAACCCTCCATATGAATTATCGTAATCTCCTATGGCCTTTTCGAAAGCGCCGTCAAGAACGGTCGGATCTAGCGGTTGCTTATCATGTTCTTTAATCTGATATCCCTTCATCAGAGCTTTAGTAAGCTCATCAGCATGAGATTCTATATCCTCTCTTTGCTCCTCAAACGCCCGTTTCACCGTTGCGAGTATCTGAACGAAAGATGGCATACCATATTGAGGGTGCTGCGGAAAATATGTACCACCAAAAAAAGGTTTACCCCCAGGCGTTAAAAACACGCTTAATGGCCACCCGCCTCTGCCTGTCATCGCCTCCACAGCCCGCATATAAATATGATCGAGATCGGGTCTTTCCTCACGATCTACTTTGATATTAATAAAATTATCGTTCATCATCGTAGCTATCTCTGGATTATTGAAACATTCACGGGACATAACATGACACCAGTGGCAGGCAGAATAGCCTATGCTTAAGAATATGGGTTTATTTTCATCACGTGCCCTTTCGAAAGCTTCTTCACACCAGGGATACCAGTCGACAGGATCAGTTGCATGTTGGAGGAGGTACGGGCTTGTCTCGATAGATAAACGGTTAATATTATTCTGTAATCCTGCCATAAATTGCCCCTGACCTAAATTTTGCCTTAAAAATGCAGATATTCCAAATCCGCCCGGTTAAAATACGCAATTATGCTTAATTTCTAATAAACCATATATGCGCTTTTGCGCAAATGTAAATTAGGTGCCGAAACGGATGTTGATATTTTGACGTAATGCTAAATTATAATCAAAGACAATTAAAGTTGTAATTATCCTTAAAAGGAGGATAACAAATGATTGAAGTTATGGAAAAGGTATCTGCAGTTGACTTTGATCCGTGTATAAGCACACCAAATTTCTGGGTTGACAAACAACCCTGCTGGGAAAAGTGCCACTGCCCCGAAGAAATTAAATCAGAATGCCCTGCCACCAAATATCAATTACTTCCCTGCTGGGAAATTGAGGGAACTTATTGCAAACTTGATGACCATGGTGCTACCGGAAAAGATACCAGTATTTGCAATGTATGCCGCGTGTATAAAAAATACGGCATGGGGCAACCTATAAAATTGAAGCTCATTGGAAACGGAATAACTACAAAAATTGTTGACCGGCTAAGATAGCTATCCAACACCTTTCATTAATTTTAGCGAGCCGATTTATACTTATCGGCTCTATTTTCATTATGGCGCTAATTGTGACTTTAATTACTTCCAAAAGCTGTAAAGTTGTTATAATACACAACATATTTCCAAATTTCTCTGTAATACGAAGACACGGCTTGATGGATTGTAAATTACTTGGGGTTGTTATCAGGGTAAATTAGCACGTGGAGGTTATAAACATGGGTAATTCTAATGAAAAGATTATAGAAGCATTAAAATTTGCAATACAAATGGAACTGGACGGTAAGAGATTTTATTTACAGGCCGGTGAACGGAGCGATAATCCGGTCGGCAAAGAACTTTTTACATGGCTGGCCGGTCAAGAGGACCGCCACAGAGAAACATTCGAACAAATCTATAAATCACTCGCAGATAAGCATAACTGGCCATCACAAAATATTAAGCCGTATCGCGTTAAAATGGGAACAATATTCGGCAATTTAATTAAAAGTGCGGATAAAAATAAAAAACCCGGTAAAGAAGATTTAGAAGCTTCATCAATAGCTATAGAGATGGAAATTAAGTCACGAGATTATTATGGTAAATGTGCTGAAATGGCCGTAACGAAAGAGGAAGGCGAGTTTTATAGATCATTATCCGCCGAGGAACAGGGGCATTATCTCAGCCTTATTGACTATAAAGAATATGTGATGGATCCTGTTAACTGGTTTACACGGTCTGAACACCATTTGCTGGATGGCGCTTAATATTAAGTGTATAAGGAAGTGATAACATGAGTGAACCGATATTGCAGATCAAAGATCTTTCTGTAGAAGTTGAAAATAGGCCGATACTTCATAATGTTAATTTAACAATAAATAAGGGAGAAACACATGTATTATTCGGGCCAAATGGGAATGGTAAAACAACTCTGCTTATGACCATAATGGGCGCACCAAAATATAAGGTGACCCACGGGGAAATATATTTCAAAGGCCAGAATATTACGTCGATGCCCATGGACGAAAGGGCTCGTATGGGATTGGGGATGTCCGTACAAAGACCTCCTGTCGTAAGGGGTGTAAAAACACGCGATATGGTAGCCGTATGTTCGCGAGGCAAAGATACACCCGAAGAATTGGAGGGCATTATCAGATCGACTAATTTGATAGAGTTAATGGACAGAGATATAAATTATGGGTTTTCCGGAGGTGAAATAAAACGTTCTGAACTGGCCCAACTCTTAGCCCAAAAACCGGACCTTGTTTTACTTGATGAACCAGAATCTGGTGTGGATCTGGTGAACATATCACTTATCGGCCATCTCATCAACCAATTACTCCAGAAGAAGCATCCTATACGCGAACGGGAACGCAGCGGTTTAATAATTACCCACACAGGACATATTCTGGAATACGTAGATGCGCGCACCGGCTATGTTCTGCTGGGAGGAACCATAATTTGCGAGGGTGATCCTCACGAAATCTTAAAAACAATTGTTAAAAAAGGCTATGAGGAGTGTCGTAAATGCATGGCTTAAATACAGAAGATCTATACAGGGAAAAGGCAAAAGAAGCCTCAACAAAGCCCTCAAGATTTGGAGAAGATATCGATCTCGATAACTATGAGCATAATGCCGAGGAGATGCCTTATTACAGTGATCCGTCTAAACTACCGCTGGATGCTAAACAACAAATGCTTCAGACAGGCGTTATCGTTGATAACAACGTCCAGCGTTCCGGTACGATAATTCAAATGGATCATTCGGTTATCCACAGTTCCGTAGCTGATCCCGGTATAGAAATTATGTCAACATTAAATGCACTGGAGAAATATGAATGGCTGCGCAGCTATTACTGGAAAGCTGTTGCCGTTGATACAGATAAATACACTGCCCATGTTGAGCTTAACCCCGGCAACGGTTATTTTATAAGATCACTTCCGGGCAGTAAGACGGTATTCCCGGTTCAGGCCTGCCTCTATATTGGTAAAAAGAATCTCGCTCAGAGTGTTCATAATATCATAATCGCTGAAGAGGGTTCGGAGTTGCATATTATCACCGGCTGTACAACATCTCCACATGAAGAAGCTGCCATGCACCTGGGTATATCGGAATTTTATGTCAAAAAAAATGCCAAGATCAGCTTTACTATGATCCATAACTGGACTCCTCAGGTGGCTGTTCGGCCCCGGACCGGTATCATCATTGAAGAAAACGGCATATACTTAAGTAATTATGTAATCATGAGACCGGTTAAATCTCTACAGACCAATCCGATTGCCAGATGCATCGGTCGCAATACTGTTTGCAGGTTCAACAGTGTGGTTGTCACACCACCCGGATCAAATATAGACCTTGGCTCACAGGTAATACTTGACGGCGAAGGTTCCAGGACAGAGATAATCTCACGAACCATTACAACCGGAGGTTCGATAGTTGCACGTGGATACATAGAGGGCAATGCTCCCAATGTAAAAGGCCACCTTGAATGTCGCGGACTCATTCTAAAAGGCGGTGGACGTATTCATGCTATACCCGAACTTAAAGGCAATTTAGCCGGAATCGATCTATCACATGAAGCCGCTGTAGGTAAAATCGCCGAGGAAGAAGTAGAATATTTAATGATGCGGGGATTAACACGTGATGAGGCTACAGCTGCTATTGTGAGAGGTTTTTTACGTGTGGATATTGAAGGGCTGCCAGAAGAACTCGATGAACAGATTAAAAAAGCCGTTGAAATAGCTGAAAAAGACCTGATGTAATATAAATAATATTAAATTAAAAGAGGGGAGGTATACAGGCGATGAATTCTAAGGCGCTTTATTCTCTTTCTTACGGTCTCTTTATAGTCACATCATTAAAGGATAACAAATTTAATGGTCAGGTAGCCAATACCGTTATCCAGGTATGCTCTGAGCCACCTGTTATCCAGGCTGTAATCAACAAAGCAAATTTAACTCACCAATTCATATCGGGCAGCAATGTCTTCGCTGTTTCTATACTATCAAAAGATACCCCTTTAAGTTTTATAGGCGGATTTGGCTTTAAGAGCGGGCGGGAAGTAGATAAATTCAAGGACGTTAACTTCAGGATCGGTAAAACCGGGGCGCCTATAATCACGGATAACAGCTTAGCGTATCTCGAAGCCAGAGTAATCGATCGGTTAAATGTGTATACGCATACTATTTTTGTTGGTGAACTTGTGGA
>DAOTVU010000037.1:0-7753 GCA_034436215.1 Dehalococcoidia bacterium | reverse complement strand
CTATGAAGTATCCTATACTTGCTAGTAGGCATAGCAAAAAAAACTTTGTCTCCAATGCAATGGGCGGTAGTAGAAGATTTGGAATAATGCTGAAAAATGCTGGCTATGACCATTTTGTTATAACAGGCCGCAGTGAAAAGCCATGTTACTTAAAGATTACGGATGAATCTGTTGAGATCTGCGATGCCAGCGATATATGGGGCAAGGACATTCATCAGACGCATGAGATACTTGTGGCAAGACACGGAGGTAAAAAAGGGGGTTGTGGCACTTGGATTATCGGCCCAGCAGGAGAGAATTTAGTGGCAATATCTCAAGCAACACTTGATAATTTAAATAGCTTGGGTAGATATGTAGGTTCAGTATTAGGTTCTAAAAATTTAAAAGCAGTTGTTACTTACGGCAAAAATGGAATAAAAGTTGCTGATAGCAAGAAGTTCATGTCTATTTATGAGAAAAAGCGAAATGAAATTTTAAAACACCCTCACTATCAACCGCTTCCTTTATTACATCCCGAGTCACTTAAAGAAATATATGAGAAAACGAGGGTAGATATTAAGGCCTGCACTGGCTGTCTCGGGGCATGCAGGTCCACTCACGAAGCGCCTGATGGCAATTTTAAGGGCCAGCGATATCAGGGTGGCGATTTTTCGATTTCTATAGATTATGGCCGAAGATTGAGATTAAATGACATTGGCTCTATGTACAAATTGATGGATCTCACAAATAGATATGGGCTGTGTATGGTTACAACGTTAAGAATGCTATATTTTGTAACGAGTTTATATCAAAGAGGACTCGTTACAAAGGAAGATACTGGAGGCATTGAATTACATTTGGGAGAAATTGATAGTTACATAGCCATCATTGATAAAATCGTTTACAAACGTGATATCGGAGAAGTAATGGCCCAAGGCTGGTATGCGCTTGCAGAAAAATTTGGTGTTGATCCTTCGGAAGAATTTAAGGATGGATGTAGCATAGTTAAAGGTGTAGATACTTTAACTGATTCCAGATTTTGGCCGTCACATTTCGCTCCTACTATGGGCATAACAAATGTTGTACATTCTAAAGGCAAGCATGTTCACGGGGCGACTTACTGGCCCAGAGGCCCTGAATTGCATAAGGATACCTATTGGCCTGATTTTTTGCAATCGTTATCAGATATTCGCAGAGATACAGAAAAGATGGGGGTAACAGGGGAAGAGCTAAATAGAATTTTTTCAGATAATTCGTTTGATGCGGGGAAACTGGCAAAATATACACAGGATGCGGAGTATCTTTATAATGCACTTGGTATTTGTGATTGCACAGTTCACTGGGAATGTGATCCAATACGCGATGTTCCTTGGCTTTCTGAAATTTATTCCGCTCTAACTGGTATTTCAATAAGCCCACGCGAATTTTTAAGGGCAGGGGAAAGAATTTGGAATCTTGAAAGATTATTGAATGTTAGAGAAGGATTTTCAAGAGAGGATGACGAGGTTCCAGCAGTATGGCTACAAAATATTGATAGGCCTGTAAATTTGCGTACTGGACAGCAATATTTAATGGATTGGTTTGGAAATCGCCTTACTAAAGAGGACATTAACAAGATGCTTGATAACTATTACGAAGAACGTGGCTGGGATTTAAAAACAGGTGTGCCTACAACTGGCAAGCTTATTGAACTAGGCCTAGAAAATTTTGTTTAAATAGGCGTTATTCTCTAAGAATAGCCCCGGTATTTTGGGATAATTTGGGAGGCTAAGATGGATCCTGGCATGATAAAAGGAGATGGGAAGGTATATAGGGGAATTAGTTAGGGTTCAAACATCGGATAATAGGCATTTTACTCTTAGACCATGAAGGAGTGAGACTTTATCCTACAAGTGAACAGTAATTGAACTCTATAATTACAAGTTTAATTCATCATATGGTGAATTGCTCCGTAAAAATTTTAAAAACAGACTCATAATCAAAAGAATAAAATTAGTTACTTCGTCAGTTCCTTTTGGCACTATCTTTCCAATTTTAGCGAAAACATAAAAAAATAAAGGAGTTTATTAATTCAAATGGATATTTATCATAAACTTAGGCTCAAATTTAATTCGCATCCAATTGGGGCACCTGACCTACCTGAAGTCTATGAAATATACAAGATGCTTTTCACTCCAGAGGAGGCAAGTATTGTTTTAGTAATACCTTTTTCCCCAAAACCGGTTGAAGCTATTGCCAAAGATGCCGGTTTGACCATATCGCAGGCAATTTACCTATGCGAAAAATTAGCAGACAAAGGCCTAGTGTCCACACATCATCAAGGTGATAATAAGATATATATGCTGCTTCCAATGATGCCTGGGATTTTTGAATATCCTTTTATGAAAATCAGAAAACTAGATCTTGATTATGAGAGACTGGCTAAGTTATGGAATGATTATTATATAAAAGGATTTGGTCAGGAAGTTCATGGTGGTAAAACAAGCATGACAAGGGTAATACCTGTTCAGCAGGCGATTGAATCCGTACAGGGAGTTTTACCTTTTGAAGAAGCTTCATATTATATAAACACTGCAGAACTTTTATCTGTTGGTTTATGTTCATGTCGAATCGCTGCCAAAAAATGTAAAAATCCTGTAGAAACCTGTTTTGCATTTGGAGGAGCTGCTAGATATCTGGTCGAAAGAGGTATGGGGCGATTTATAGATAAAGAAGAAGCATTGAAGATATTGGAACAAACGGAAAAAGCAGGTTTAGTACATATGGTTTCTAACACATCTGAAAAAATAGGAATGATGTGTAATTGTTGCTCCTGTTGTTGTGTGAATCTCGGCTATACCAAGATTAAAGGAGCATTATCGCATCCTTTTTCCAACTTTTATGCCTCGCCCAAACCCGAGTTATGTAATTTATGCGGCATATGTGAGAGCAAATGCCCTGTTAAAGCTATAAAGATTAACGATTCTCTTTATATAGATGCAAACCAATGTATCGGCTGTGGTTTATGTTCTTCCGCTTGTCCAGCAGGGGCAATTGACTTTAAACGCAAAGATAAAGTACTTACGCCGCCAGCAAAAGCAAAGGATCTTGCCATAATAGTAGCAAAAGAAAAGGGTAGACTAAACGAATTCCTTGACAATATAAAAACATAAAGTGGTAATAGATTGTATTGTCAATTACCACCATCTATAAGCCACTCTTTATTACAGACATTGACCCAGCCGGTTAAATAATTTTTATCCTCTTCCGTCCATGGTAGCCAACGCCTCCTTTCTGCGGTGTATGTAGAGCCCCTTCCGGTGGTGCCCTCGACAGTAATCTGTTATCTGCTATTAGCCAGGCGGTCCATTGCGCTGTTGCCCAAGATAGGGTTATCAAAGTGCCTCAGCTATTTCTCCACCGCCCGGTTGATTTTGATGACTAAGCTGGACTGACAGTGTTTGGCAATAACCAGCTCAAATAGATCGTTGGACTGCTGGGCGGCGAGCAAATAGCTTTTGCTATGCGGCAGGCTGAATCGGGGATTCTGGTTCCCGAAGTCTGCCGTAAGACGGGCAAAGCCGAACAAACTTTGTACTGACGGAGGAAGAAATAGGTATGGGCGTGGCCGAAGTGAGACGGTTGAAAATACTATAGGAAAAGGACCGGAAATTAAAGCAGCTCGTAGCAGATCTTAACTTGGATAATCAGATGCTTCAGGATGTGCTGTGAAAAAGCTCTGAAGCCTGCCCAGTTGTAATAACAGGTTGATGTATTGCAGGTTTGTTACAACGTAAGCAAGCGAAAAGCATGTAGCGTATTAGGATTTCAGAGATCTTCATGTTATTACAGCAACATAGCGACTGAACAGGCGGCTCTGAAAATCAGGATCCGCGATCTGGCACAGGCCAGGATAAATTATGGATATGGACGAATTCATGTACTACTTCAAAGAGAAGACTGGAAGGTGAATCACAAAAGAGTATATAGGCTTTATAAGCAGGAAGGGTTTATGATGCGTCCTAAGAAACCCAGAAGGCATGTATCTGCCTGCCAGCGAGCAGAAAGATCTGCAGCTACACAACCTAACGAGGGATGATCCATGGATTTCATAAACGATGAGCTGTTCGACGAGCGGCGGATAAGGCTCTTAACGTTATTGGATAACTTTACCCGTGTGAGTCTGGCTATGGAAGTGGACGCCAATATCAGTGGACAGAAAGTAGCGGAGATTATGTTGATGAGAATGGGAAGAGAACATAGCCTGCCCAAACTATCAGGGTCGATAGCAGGCCTGAATTTATCAGCAAAAGGCTTGACCAACGGCGGGCTTATCTAAACGGCATTGGGTTAGATTTCAATTGGCCAGGTAAACCCACTGATAATGGACTCATAAAGGCTTTTAACAGACGTCTGCACCAAGAGTGCCTGAATAAAACTGGTTTTTGTCCTTGGAAGATGTACGGGCAAAAGTGGAAGAATGGCGCACGTATTATAATATAAAGAGCGACCGCCTGGAGCTTTGTGTAATATCTCGCCAATGTCAATTCATAGCATTTGGATAAGGGTTTACTCCAAAACTAATCTATTCTATTATTGCTAGCTTTATGATGGAATTTATTTTTCTAAAATCTTTTTAAAATCGAGTCCAAGATCTTCTAAGATAGCAATCACTGCCGCTCTTCCACCCCCCGTTACACCAAGCCCAGGATGGGTACTTGCCCCGCACATGTAAAGTTTTTTAATCGGTGTCCTGTATCGACCCCAACCAGGTAGCGGCCTATTAGCAAATGACTGGCTCAAAAAACCGCCTATATGGCCTATATCTCCATTCAACATAGCATGATTACTTTTATAAATGTCATACGGACTAACTATATAGCGAGCCAGTATATTGGTATCTGTCAAATTAACGGTATAGCTTTGTGCTGATTTTAATACGTCGTCCGCTACTTTGATTTTTATTTCGTCCCATTTAGCAGCTCCTCCATCTCTTAAATTGTATGGTTCGATATGAGCTAAATACAGTGTGTGCTTTCCCGCTGGTGCACGACTTGGATCATACAATGTTGCGACTCCCATTGTAGGCCCGCCACTGCAGGGAAATCCCATTTTTGCCAATTCGAACATTTTTAAATATTCATCGGTAAATTGGCAAGTATTAACATAATAAGTTTTTTGGATATCCTGGTTAATTCCGCCTTTTAACCCTGCTTTAAATATAGGTGCCTCATTTAAAGCTATTGCCTGAATCATACATGAAAAAGGAGCCGACAATATATGCTTCACCTTATCTGTAAATCCCCTAGGTAAATCATCAGGATTCAACATGTTTAAAAATAATTGTTTTACATTTACGTTGGACACCACCGCTTTCTTAGCCTCTATTTCATCACCGTCTTTGATTATTACGCCTTTTGCTTCCCCATTTTTAGTTATAACAGATTTTACAGGGCTGGAGCATTTTATTTTTCCACCGTTATCCAAAAGACAATCTTTTAACGCTCTGGCAAGCTCTCCTGACCCACCTTTTGGCATAGCCCATCCCCATCTATGCAACATTGAAATAAAAAACATTATATTGCCAGTGCCTTTCTCAACAGGGCTGATAAAGCTTTCAGCCGCGAACCGACTCAATGCGAGCTTGAGTTTTTCACTTTCAAACCATTCACCAAGTATATCCCAACCGCTCGAGAGAACTATGCGCAAATATTCCCTACCTTCAGGTGAAGAATCAAATAAAGACATCATTGCACCCCAGGTTGGCGGAGGCGAAAATGCGCCAACATGAGCGATTTTTAACATCTGGTCACAAAGATCTTTAAATTTAATATACGCATCAGCATCATGCTTGGAAATTTGCTCAATTGACTTATAAGTTTTATTTATATCTTGATAAAAAATTACGCAAGTTTCGTCTTTAAAAATACAGCCCAGGGGAATTTCCGGATATATATATTTTAAATTATATTTCGATTTTAACTGGAGTTCATCTCGATGTAAAAGTGGATTGGCCGTAATCATACCATGCATAGCAGATGCCGGTTCAAGTATGAATCCGGGTAGAGTTAATTCAGCACTATAAACACCACCACCTACGTGGTCCTGCTCTTCAATTACACAAACGCTTAATCCTGCTTTGAGTAGATAGCACCCCACAATCAAACCATTATGGCCCCCCCCAATAATAACAACGTCATATTTTTCTGGCATTTTTCCTCCTCAATGTGAATATGTTTATATTGTTTTATCACATATAGCTAGGTTATTATTATAAACTACCTAAATTTATATTGTAAAACTATTGTAAGCATCCGTTACTGTGACAGATTTGTCGGTTTTGAGTTGGAGAGGCCCTGCAAAACATTATACCACTATCCTGGTTAGAGATTTTAGTAGTTCGACCCAGGGACGTGATGCGTGTGGCCCATATATTGCTGGTAATCTCACATTGAGGTAAGTTGAGTAGTCGTAATTCATTGTGCGATCGATTACCCTGTTTATCTGTTTATTTGGTATTTTGCTGGGGTCATACTTATCCCAACACGAGTGCAGGTGATCTATAAGTGTGCCTTCCCGGATACTGATTCTCAGCCATAGCATACGACGTATCCCTTGCCGTGACCAGCTCATCCCCCGGTTCTTCATTCTTCTCACGATCAACTTGTCTATGTTGCCTTCGATAGCGCCTGTTCTACGCAGATTACTATCCTGGTGCTCCATATTGTCCCGGTAATCCTGTAATCCATGAGCATTGGCACAGATGTACTTAATCACCCGTTTGATCTCTTTTGCCTTTTCGCCCTTCGCAACGTTTGCGGCCTCCTGAAGTTGCTTAAGAGCAGCATCGAGGTTATTGCGTCTGCAATGGTATTGAACCGATTGTAGTAGCGCCCTGTCATGCCCCACCGCCTGACAGAGAGCGCGGTTAAGATGGTAGCGGCATAATTGATATTGCCCACCGAAATAATCCACCCCTTCTTTAATCCACTGCGCACCATCGCCTCCGATAACATATTTGGTACTGCCCAGATCGTATCTCTGGTGCAGCTTCAGTGTCATTGCCGACCAGAATCGGTCAGTACCTGCTATGTCCGCATAATAGATCCTGTTAACCGTGCTATAACGGTCTTTACCCACTTTCTGCCATCCCTCATAAGCAATGCCCAATTTTACCTCTGCCTTGCGAGATGTTTCCCTTTGCAAAGGTAACACCACACCATCGGCCTCAATTATTACGCGATCCACCTCCCTGCCTTCAGAATGTTTTAGCTCACCGGTTTCTTCAAAACAGGTTGTTTCACGGTCTGCAGCGTCCTGACTGTGGGCAAGAGCCTGCTGAACTAACCGGTGGATGGTTCGATAAGATAAATCGATAGGGGTTGTCCTGCTTAACACCTCAGCACTGCTGCGGAAAGGCATCTCTGATGCCAGCCTGCAGGCAATCTCTTTTAAAGCAAGCGTGGTATGGCGATATTTAGCCATCCCCAGCATTTCGTCCAGAAGATAGCGGTATTTGCCGTCCCGGCACCTGTATTGTCGCCTCGTGATTCGTACCGGCCCTAACCAGGTTCGATACCATATGCTCCGCTTATGAACAACCGCCAAATCTTCAGGCCTGTGCTTTTGAATCAATAAATCAATCTGCTCCAGCAGGTTCACAAATGCCTTGCGCGCACACTCCACTGCTTTGGCTAATAGGTCTTTTTCCATCCTCACAACGATCTGTTTGAGTTCTTCAGCGTTTTTGATTAGACTTGTTTTCAAGAGAGATCTCCTTTTTAAGTTTATTTTT
>DAOTVU010000036.1:0-20968 GCA_034436215.1 Dehalococcoidia bacterium | reverse complement strand
GCCGTTAAACGGCGCCCCGCTTTGCCTTCATATGATTCGATATGCAGGCTAAACTTTAAGCAGCTTCAGCAATTTTTCCGTATCCCCGACCGGGCCCACCATAGCCAAATTCAGTTTCTCTGTCCTGAATATATCGCGTGCAACGCGCTTTATGTCATCGGTCGTGATTCGATCAATAATCTCCGTTACCGCATCAATGGTAAGTATCTCTCCCGTCAACGCCTCCTGTACACCATACCATCCGGCTACATTCCGGCTATTCTCCATGCTGAGAAGTAACCTGCCCTTCGACATCTCTTTGGCTTTCTTTAATTCCGCCTCATCACCACCCTGTTTCATATCTGCAAGTTGTTCTAAAATGGCTGATATTGCCCTGTCGGTTTGATGCGGTTCTATCCCCGCCTGGACAACAAAACTGCCGGTCTCTTTAAAATGCTCGGCATAGCTATGGATATCATATGCTATACCCAGCTTCTCCCTTATCTCGGTAAACAATCTGCTGCTCATGCCCTCACCCAGTATCATACTGATTATATCTACCACATAGCGATCAGGGTGAAATAATGAATATCCCTCCACTCCCAGCATCAAATTCATCTGTTCCGTTTCCCTGTGTTCAAACATTAACCTCGGCTCATTTTGCTTGACAGAGCTTTCACGATAAACGGGTGGTTTACCACGCTGCCATCCAGACATAAATTTGTCGATTATGTTTATTACCTGGCCGATGTTGGCATCACCTGCTATGCTTACAAGCATGTTGTCCGGTGTATATGAAGCACCCAGCATGCGTAACATCTGTTCACGTGTTATAGATGATACGCTCTCTTTGGTACCGGCTACGTCACGCCCCATAGGTTGTCCCGGCCACATCATCTCATCAAACAACATACACACTCTCTGCTGTGGTGAGTCAAGACTGACGTTTATCTCCTCTATTATCACCTGCCTTTCCCTCTCAATATCGTCCGGTCTGAACAGGGAATTGCGCAGCAAATCCACGATAACGTCAATAGCCAGCTCAATATGCTGGCTGGCGAGTTTACACCAGTATGAAGTAAGCTGTCTGTCTGTGCCCCCGTTTATTATCCCTCCCACACCCTCTATTGCTTCACTTATCAACATGGCACTCGGCCTTTTCTCAGTACCCTTAAAGCACATATGCTCGATAAAATGGGAAATACCGGCTGCATCATCCGTTTCATAACAGCTTCCAGCCATGACAAAGAAAAGCACTGATACAGATCGGGTATGCGGCATCTGGCAGACAATTACCCGCAAGCCATTGTCTAAAGTGATTTTCTCATATTTCATGGATAATTCAGGTTATTATATCATCTGCCGGTCAATAAAATTATAAGCGTTTGAGCGCTCATTATATCAAATTCAACTTATCGCATATAAATGCTATAATAAAATTCTGGAAAGCATACAATTATTTCAGGAATCAGGTACAGGAAATCGATATGTCAGATACAGGAACTTGGAAAGTGAAGACAGGACTTGCCCAGATGCTGAAGGGAGGCGTTATCATGGACGTGGTAACGCCGGAGCAGGCTCGCATTGCTGAAGACGCCGGTGCATGTGCGGTAATGGCTCTTGAGCGTGTTCCGGCTGATATCCGGGCGGCGGGAGGAGTGGCCAGAATGGCAGATCCTTCCGTGATAACGGCTATCATGAAAGCTGTGACCATCCCGGTTATGGCCAAATGCCGGATAGGCCATTTTGTCGAAGCACAGGTGCTTCAATCTCTCGGTGTGGACTTTATCGATGAATCTGAAGTCCTAACACCTGCGGATGAGAGCCATCACATCTGGAAGCATGACTTTAAGGTCCCCTTCGTCTGCGGATGCCGGGATCTGGGCGAAGCATTGCGACGCATATCCGAGGGTGCAGCTATGATACGTACTAAGGGTGAAGCTGGCACCGGCAATATAGTCGAGGCCGTACGGCACATGCGCGCCGTGCAGACTGCTATACGTAAATTGCAATCCATGAGAGAAGATGAACTTCCTGCTGCTGCCAAGGAATTAGGGGCTTCGCTGGATCTGGTAATCGAGGTTCATAAAGCCGGTAAATTGCCGGTGGTCAATTTTGCAGCCGGCGGTGTGGCCACACCTGCCGATGCCGCCCTCATGATGCAACTCGGCGCCGAGGGTGTCTTCGTAGGTTCCGGTATCTTTAAGTCAGGCAATCCCGCCAGGCGTGCCAGTGCCATAGTCAAAGCCGTGACGCATTACAACGACCCGGCAATAATTGCCGAAGTTTCTCACGACCTAGGTGAAGCTATGCCCGGACTTGATATAAAGAGCATTCCGCAGGATAGCCTGCTGGCAACGCGAGGATGGTGATTCAATCATACTCATAAGAGGTCATCTTGCAAACGGTAAGTATAGATGACATCCAGACTCTGCTTGATATTGTGCCACCGCATATCGCCAAGCAGGTAAAAAATGATCCGGATAGATCCAACCTGCTGGAGATTGTCCTCGACCTAGGACGTCTGCCGGAAGCAAGGTTCCCGGGTAGAGAGATTTACCTGGGTGATCGGGATGTATCTGAAGAAGATATTCAATACGTCGTCAGCAGAATAGGAACCTTCAGTGGGGATAACCGTGCCGGCCTGACTCGGACATTGCATCGCATTTCGGCAATACGCAACCGCGAGGGTAAAATCGTCGGGTTAACCTGCCGTGTGGGCCGTGCTGTTATGGGGACAGCCAAAATCATACAGGATCTGGTTGAAACGGGTAAAAACGTTTTGCTCATGGGGCCTCCTGGCATAGGCAAAACCACCATCCTTAGAGAAACCGCCCGCGTCCTGGCAGATGATCTGAGAAAAAGGGTGATTGTGGTGGATACATCCAATGAGATCGCCGGGGACGGTGATATTCCCCATCCGGCCATCGGACGAGCCCGACGAATGCAGGTGCCCGTGCCAACTCTTCAGCATGCAGTTATGATCGAAGCTGTGGAAAACCACATGCCGGAAGTAATAATCATCGATGAAATAGGCACCAGCCTCGAAGCTGAAGCTGCAAGGACAATTGCTGAACGCGGCGTACAGCTTGTCGGCACAGCCCATGGCAACAGCCTGGAAAATCTAATGATGAACCCTACTCTCTCAGATCTTATCGGCGGAATTCAAACTGTAACTTTAGGGGACGAAGAAGCACGTCGCCGGCACACACAAAAATCCATCCAGGAACGCAAAGCCCCGCCTACCTTCGACATTGTTGTCGAAATACAGGAACGCTATAAAGTGCTGGTTCATCACGATGTCAAACAGGCAGTAGATGATATTCTTCATGGAAAGGAAACGAAAGGAGAGATACGCTGGCTTGACCAGGATGGTAATGTACTTAAAGAACAGGCAAACTTATTGCAACGCCAGCAACTGGAGACCCGGCAGGTCAAAAAGCAAAAACTGCATGTATGCCTGTTCGGCATAAACCGCCCCATTCTGGAACAGGCTGCACATGAAAAGGGACTCGATATCGAGATAACCCAGGACCTCAGACAATCAAATATACTTATTACTACTAAAAACTATTTCCGCCGCAAACCCCAAAAACTGAGAGATGCAGAGCTGCAGGGCATCCCCATATATGCGATACGCAGCAACAGCCTCCAGCAGCTCAGACATTGCCTCGATTCTATCTATGCCGGACCGCGGGATGAGTCTGTAGATGCAGCACTTGAAGAAGCTATGCAGGCCATTGAAGATGTCAAAAGCGGCAAAAAGGAAATCGAATTGAGCCCACAGAATGCCTTTATACGCCGACTGCAGCACCTGCTGGCCGAAAGGCACAACGTATCTTCCAAGAGCACCGGTAAAGAACCCGAAAGACGCGTTAAAATAGTCAACCCCTGACAGACATCATGGTTTATTCGAAATGTTTATAACTTTTGAAGGATGCGAGGGATGCGGCAAAAGCACACAGGCAAAACTCCTGCATAAGGGGTTGCTTAAACTTGGAATAGATACACTGTTTACCATGGAACCCGGAGGTACACCGCTGGGTTCTTCAATCAGAAAATTGCTAAAAGTCAGGCAGAATCTTGCGATTAACCCCGAAGCCGAACTGTTGCTTTTCGCGGCTTGTCGGGCACAGCTTGTAAGGGATATCATCCGGCCCGCTCTTAATACAAACAGGGTGGTTATCTGCGACCGTTTTGCCGATTCAACGGTGGTCTATCAGGGATATGGGCGGGGTCTGGATTTAAATACGATATATTTCATTAATGATATTGCCACCGACCGGCTGAAGCCGGATATAACTTTCCTGTTAGACGTTGAGCCTGACATTGGATTGGAACGCAAACGCAATATACACCTCGACCGCTTTGATGCTGAGGATATCAATTTTCATTCGAGAATCAGAAATGGCTACCTCTCAGAAGCAAAAAAAGACCCTTCGCGCTGGCGTATAATCAACGCTTTACAGCCTATACCCCGCATTAGAAAAATAATTCTGGAAATAGTTCTGAAAATGGTCGATAAATGATGCTTTGCTGGTACAATAAGTCATTTGTGCTGGATCATAGGTCAAGCAGAGGTGTTATTGCAAAAAGCAGGTAAGAGGGATTGTAACTACCCGGCATACAGTGAAGAAACTGTACTATTAAGGCAGGGATACCGTCGAATAGCTGGAGTGGACGAAGCAGGTCGCGGTGCCCTTGCCGGACCCGTTGTGGCGGCAGCTGTGGTGCTTCCGCCTCTGATGGATATCAAACGGTTCAGCATGGTCCGTGACAGCAAGCTGCTGAACGAACGACAGCGCGATGAAATTTTTCAGCTTATGCTCGATTCAGATATAGAAATCGGCATAGGCATTATCTCACCGGAGATCATTGATAATATCAACATCCTCAACGCAACCAGAAAAGCCATGAAAATGGCGCTTGACCGTCTTGTTACACCACCCGATTTTGTACTAACAGATGCCGTTATGCTTAAATACATCCGTATCCCTCAGAAAAACATCATCGACGGCGACCGACAGGTACTGTCCATCGCCTGTGCTTCCATAGCCGCCAAAGTTACCCGTGATCGGATAATGTTAGAGCTGCATGCAACATATCCCCAGTATGGTTTTTGCAATCACAAGGGCTATGGCACACCGGAACATTTACTGTGTCTGAAAAGATACGGTGCCACCAAGGTTCACCGGTTTACATTCGCACCGGTAAGAGAATTATCGAGAATAATATGAATAAACAACAGATGGGAAAACTGGCCGAGGATTTATCCTGCCGGTTTCTAAAAACAAAAGGATACCGGATAATCGAACGCAATTTTCGATCACGCTACGGCGAAATCGATGTTATCGCCCGGAAAAACAATATCCTGATATTTCTGGAGATACGCAGTAAGTCTGGCTCAGGTTTTGGAATTCCGGAAGAATCACTTACAGCCGGTAAAAGACAGCGTCTCATCTCGACTATAATGTCATATCTCGACACTCATAATAACCTGCCACTGGACTGGCGTGTGGACTTCGTGGCGGTCGATCTCGACCCAGCCAGCGGCAAAGCTAACCGCATAGAAATTTACGAAAATGCGCTGAACTAATACTCACAAACGTTAAAAAGCACTTCAACTCTGTTATAATTTTGTATACTGGCGGATTAGACCATTGATTCTGTAGGAAATAAACATATGGTGCTGGCTGCTCTCGGACAGGTCTTATCAATCCTGACAGTTTTAACGGGGTTTTTCTTTCTCGGTCTGTATAATAATCTGCTCTTTCAGGCCCTAGTCGACCTGACGAGTATCATTATCTGTTGCAGCATTCTCGTGGTGGCATGGAATTCTCGCAAATACTCGGAAAACTACTACTTCACCTTCATCGGCATAGCTTTTTTCTATGTAGCCATCGTTGAACTGGCCCATCTGCTGACTACCCATGGTATGCCTTTTTTCCCCGATTACGGCACAAATGAACCGGAACAGTTGTGGACATCCGCCCGCTATATTCAAAGCATTTCTCTGGTGGTTGCACCGCTTTTTCTCAAACGTACCTTTAATATTTGGGCGGTTATATTGGTCTTTACCGCCATCGTCGCAGGCATTCTGCTATCGATTATGGTCTGGCATAATTTTCCACCGTGCTATCTATATGATTCTGAAATAACTCCGTTCAAAATCAGCAGCGAATTTATTATCTCGTCCAGTTTCATTGTTGCTGGAGGATTGCTCTGGCTATTCCGTGCTTATTTTGAACCGGTAGTGTTAAGACTGCTACTGGCTTCAACGGGTTTTGCCATTGCGGCCGAATGCTCCTTCATGTTTTATCGTGAACCCACCTCAATGCTCAATATCACAGGACACATTTTCTCTCTGCTACCATTTATATTGATTTACTGGGCACTGGTGGTAATCGGGCTGCAAAGGCCCTACGATATGCTTTTTTACAATCTTTCACAGAGCCACGATCTTTTGAAAAAAGAGCGTGATAAGCTTGATAACCTGATGGACCTCGAGGAATCCATGCTGCTGGCCCTTGATCGCGACCAGAAGGTAACTCTGATAAATCGCAAAGGAACAGAAATATTGGGTGCTCCTGAAGAGGAAATCCTCGGCAAACCCTGGTACGATACCTTTATACCAGCTGATGTACGTAAGGAACTTAAAGAAAAATATAATAACATCATGGAGGGTAAAGAAGAGTTAACCCGTTATACTGAAAGAGAGATCATCAACGTGAAGGGAGAAGTGCACGTTATAGCCTGGCACAATTCGCTTATCAGGGACGAAACCGGCAAGATAACAGGTATATTTAGCTCGGGCCAGGATATCACCTCACGCCGTCAGGCAGAGGACCTTTTCTGTGCCATATTCAATACCTCACCGGTCGGCATGTATATAATCCAGGATGGTAAATTCCGTATGGTCAATCCCCAGTTCCAGAAATATACCGGCTACTCCGAAGGAGAACTTATAGGTATGTCACCAATGTCGATCGTTCTACCCGAAGACGCAGCCAAAGTCAGACAGAACGCAATAAAAGCGCTCAAGTTAAAAGACCAGTTTTATACCTATGACTTCCGAATTAGGGTAAAGGACGGAACGATTAAATGGTTTATGGAATCGGTCAGCTCCATACTCTATGATGGAAGGCGCGCAACGCTGGGGACCATCATGGATATATCGGAACGCAAACAGTCAGAAGAGCTTTTTAGATCACTTTCGCTGACTGATGATCTGACGGGATTATACAATCGACGTGGCTTCCTTATGCTGGCGAACAAGCAGTTGAAATTAAGCTACCGCATGAAAAAGCCGGTCACCGTCCTGTTTGCAGATATCGATAGACTGAAATGGATCAATGACAATCTGGGCCACCTTGAGGGCGATGCTGCCATTGTTAATGCGGCTAAAATCCTCAAAGATACATTCCGTGAAGCGGATATTGTAGCACGAATCAGTGGAGATGAATTTGCCGTTTTTATGACCGGTTCGGATGAGAATTATAGTGAAACGGTTATAAACCGCCTGGAGCGCAGGCTCAGCGAATTCAATCAAACCGCCGCCAAGCCGTACCAGCTATCACTCAGCTTCGGATTGGCAAGTACTACATCGGATAAACCTGTAGACCTGAACGAGCTGCTGGACACTGCCGACAGGTTTATGTACGGGCAGAAGCGTGATAACAGGTAAAGCGGGTACTAACGGGTATCTATTTACCTATTCCATTACCTCCATAGCTATGCAGCTATGTGCCAGCGAACCTCCGGCACGCATTGCTGCCGCAACGAGGACTGACTCTGCTATTTCCTCATCTGTCGCCCCCGCTTTCTTCGCGCGTTTTGTATGTCCCTCTATGCAATACGGGCATTGCGTAACATGGGCGCACGCAACAGCGATCAATTCTTTTGTCTTTATATTTAGCGCACCATCGCTAAAAACTTTACCATCGAACTCCATAAAGGCTTTCATTACATCAGGCTTCAAAGCAAACAGCTTCGCCAGCTTTTCCATATCCTTTTTGCCGTAAAAACTATCACTCATACATAACCTCCCTGTATTGAATAATTCTATGTAGATAAAACTTTAATCGCTCCCATTTACGCGTAATTATAGATTACCTGTATAATTTATAAAACCTGTTCAGCGAGTTTAATTGAAAATATTAAAGATGAACCCAGACTGTTACAAATCAATCTTTGCCGGATACTTCAGAAGAAAGTATGACTCAAACTGAAAAATCGATTGATAATCACAGGCTTATCATCCTGATAGTTACTTCTGTATGTGCTTTTTTAACGCCTTTCAGCAGCTCGGCCATTAACATGGCTCTGCCCTCCATAGGCAAAGAGTTCTCGGCATCAGCCATCATATTGGGATGGATTGCAACTTCATTTTTGCTGGCTACCGCCGTTTTTCTGGTACCCTTCGGCAGGCTGGCTGATATCCACGGTATGAAAAAAATGACGGTTTCGGGACTGATACTGTATTCGCTTTCATCCACTATAGCAGCTGTTTCAATCAGCACCATAATGCTCCTCGTGGCCAGGGTCATACAGGGTATTGCAGGTGCCATGATTTTAAGCAGCAGCACCGCATTACTGGTTATGGCTTACCCTCCCAGACAACGGGGTCAGGTGCTGGGTATCAACGTCGCCTGTGTATATTCCGGACTGTCACTCGGACCATTTCTGGGGGGAGTACTTACACAGACCACGGGCTGGCGAAGTATCTTCTGGGTAATCACAGGACTGAGCCTGATAGCAGTTATACTTACACTTTTTCTGGTGAGAAATGAATGGGCCACAGCCAGAGGGGAGAAATTCGATCTGACCGGGTCTATCGTTTATGGCATCGGATTGATTGCCTTGATCTGGGGGCTTTCTCAGTTACCCAATCTCACAGGTTTCATATCTATCATTGCCGGCATATCCACTCTGGCAGGATTTATTGTTAGAGAGTTAAACATTTCGAGCCCGGTGCTCAATATCAACCTGTTCATTAAGAACAGGGTTTTCGGTTTATCCAATCTGGCAGCCCTGATCAACTATGCCAGCACCTTTGCGGTAACCTTCTTACTCAGTCTATACCTCCAGTATATAAAAGCAATGACACCGGCCAATGCCGGTATGGTTATTTTGCTGATGCCGGTTTTGCAGGCAATTTTCTCCCCCTTTACCGGGCGGTTTTCAGACATAATCGAACCCCGGATTCTGGCTTCCTCGGGTATGGCATTAACCGTGATCGGACTGCTGATGCTGGTTTTCCTTGACAGCGATACATCAACGGTTTACCTCATTATCAGCCTTGCAATCCTGGGGGTGGGTTTTGCATTATTTTCCTCACCAAATACAAATGCTGTTATGAGCTCCATTGGCAAAGAATCACTGGCCATCGCATCAGCCACTCTGGCAACCATGCGCCTGATCGGGCAGATGTTCAGCATGGGCATCGCTATGCTGGTACTGGCCACGATAATGGGCAACCTCCAGATATTGCCGGAATTTTATCCTCAGTTTCAGTTAAGCGTACGTTATAGCTTTGTAATCTTTACTCTGCTCTGTTTTGGTGGTATATTCGCATCAATGGCCAGAGGAAAAGTTCATTAAATACAATGAGGAGCCGACTTGATATGGAGAAGCCACGCAGCTTGCCGATAAGTATATACCACTATGATCGTGAAAACTATCAGTCCTGCCAGAATTCTTCCATTCAAGAATGTCTGGCATACAGGGCACTGCCGGGATATACCTGGATTAATATAGATACGATATCTGACAGTGAGTTGCTTGGTTCCGTAGCCGAAGCATACGATCTTCATGACCTCACCATCCAGGATATTACCAATGTCGAACACAGGGTCAAATACGAAGATTTCGGTCATTATGTGTTGATAATATTGAAGATGATCGAGTATAACACTGCGAAAAAATCAATTGAAGCCGAGCAACTGAGCCTTGTTCTGGGTGATAATTTTTTAATTACTCTGCAGGAACAACCGGGCGACTTCTTCGATCGATTGCGTAATGAAATTAAAATAGCCAATTCCACAGTCAGAAAAATGGGAGTCGATTACCTGGCGTGCCGCATCATAGACATAATTGTTGATAATTATTTCGGAACAATTGAAAAATTCGGGGACGAGATAGAAGACAAAGAAGACGAGCTGGTAAATAATCCCACGCGACAGAGCCTGGCCTCCATCCAGGATAACAAGAGGAATATGATGCGGTTGAGACAGTACGTCTGGCCGGTAAGGGAAATACTCAGCGATCTGAGCAAAAAGCAGACAGCACTCATTAAGGATGAGACAACCGCCTATTTCAGGGATGTTTATGACCGCATATTTGAGGCCATGGACCTAATCGAGACCACGCGTGAGATGGTCAGCGGATTAATCGATATTTATCTCTCAAGTATGAGTAATAAAACCAACGAGATCATGAAGGTGCTTACCATAATAGCAACCATTTTCATCCCATTGACCTTCATTGCGGGCCTCTATGGTATGAATTTCCAGTACATGCCTGAATTAGAACAACCATGGGGCTATCCGGCTGCACTGGTTTTCATGTTGGCCGTCGCCATTACTATGCTAGCCTATTTTCATAGAAGAAAATGGATCTGATCCATTAAAGTGTAAGATCAGCCGCGGGTTTACCTGTTTTTCTAAGCCTGCCGAACGGGAGAAATAAAGCTGGTACAACTCCGCATATGATTACAGCTGCACTTATTACATAGTCCATCTGGAAAGCCGTAATTGTGGCACGTAAATCCACATATTGATAAAGAACTGAAATACCCATCTGCCTTGCCGCTTCCAATGTCTGTCCTGCCTGTAGCATCATCACCTGCACTGTGGATAAAATCTGCATTGCCACTGTTGAGTCGGGAGTCAGGGTTTGAGACATTACCGCAGCATTGGTTTTCTGAAATTGATCAAGCATTGTGGCAAATATCGCAACTCCCAGGGAAGCGAAAACCGTTCTGGACACATTGGTAATTGACGATGCCTGCGCAGTCATATTCAGCGGAACGGCTGACATAGCATAAGTCATAATCGGCATCATGGATAATCCCATGCCTGCGCTGCGCAAAAAAAGGATGAACACCAGTTCGGTATCGGGCGTGGTCACATCCAGCATCTGCAGCCATAAAGATGATACGGCTGTAATGATCAGCCCAATGACAACAGGTACACGCGGACCTATCTTATCGTAAAGGCGTCCACTGATAGGCATGGTAATCATCGATCCGAGCACCATGGGCATCATCATCAACCCTGTTTGCATAGCGCTAAGACCACGGATATTTTGCAGGAACATCGGCAGTAGGAAGATAACCGAAAACAGTCCGATGGTTACAATAAAATTCAACCCCATAGCCAGTGAAAATCCACCGTATTTAAACATATGGAGATCGAGCATGGGCTGTTTTTCCCTTAGTTCCACCACTATCCATATTAAAATACTCAAACCCCCACCAATCAGAAGGGTGATAATACGCCAGTCATCCCAGTGCCAGCTAGGAGCATAGGAAAAGGCATAAAGTACGGCACTGAAACCAACGGCGGCCAGTATAAAACCTTTAAAATCAAAGCCCGAAGGTAAAATCGGACTATCTTCAATCCAGGCTAAACCAATGGAGATTGCCACCAAAACCACGGGTACATTGACATAGAAACACATACGCCAGTCCCAATAGGTAACCAGATATCCTCCCAGAGTGGGCCCGATGGCTGGTGCCAGCATCATGGGTATTCCAAATATCGCCATCATAGTTCCCCTATCTTCTGGAGGTACATTGAGAAATAGCATGGTCATGGCGATCGGACTGAGCAAACCTCCCGCTAGCCCCTGAATAACCCGGAAAAAAATGAGTGTGTTGGTATTCCATGCAATACCGCATAGTATGGATCCCAGCAGAAAACCTGCCTGGCTGATAAGAAACACCTTCTTTATGCCAAATCTACTGCACAGGTAAGCCGCAGATGGAGTTGTAATGGCAGTAGCCATCATATAGGCGGAAATAACCAGTTGAGCCCTATCAGCCGTTTCATTAAAAACGGCCATGATATGAGGCAGGGCGATATTCATGATCGTCTGATCGAGTATCACCATGAAGGTGCCCGATATCGCAACTATGAGGATTTTATATTCACCCGTTCTCGGCATATCAGCAGTCAGTTTTCCTTAATTTACCTTTATTTTTACTTCAACCGATGTGCCCGGCACCAGCACATGATTACCGGGATTTTCAATAGAAATCTTTACCGGAACCACCTGTGTGACCTTGATAAAATTCCCTGTTGTATTATTTTGGGGCAACAGTGAAAAAGTAGCAGCAGTTGCAGCCGAAATCCCTTCCACTCTTCCCCTGAGCTTAATACCTCCAAGGCTATCTACCTTAATCTCAACCGGTTGTCCCGGCTCGATCCGGTGTAACTCCGTTTCAGCTATATTAGCACTGACCCAGGTAATAGAATTATCATAAATAGTTACCAGCGGTGAACCGGCATTTAATAAAGCCCCTGGATATGCCCAGACGGCAGCAATATAACCATTCACGGGCGATTCGATATTGGCTCTCCCCACCGGTATTTCCTTAAATCCCTGACGATCAGCCGGATTATCAGGCCGCGGCTGTCCGACAACCGCTATTCTCTGCCCTTTCTCTACATAGCTGCCATAATCCACATCCAGGCTGATTACCTGACAGGGCGAAAGCACCGATACGGGTATCAACGGGGCAGCCAGGCGTGCATTATCTGTGCTCACATATGTATAACTTTCATGCCATAAATATATGCCGAGAACGATCCCTCCTACCAAAACAACCAATAAAACGATAAACATCACCCTGCCCCGGGTATTGGACAGGCTATCCTTTATTTTTTCAGTCAATTTATTAGCCATCGGCATCGCCTCCAGATAATCTTAAACTGTCCATTAACATATCCCGACTATTATTATTTTTTTATATTAAGAGGGCGCACAGGCCCCGATACTTTGTCCAGCAATATTACTTCACCTTCTGTCAACCCGGACAGAACCTCAGATTGCGTTCGAGTCTGCAGTCCTATTTTTACAGGTCGTTCCTCAATCAAACCGCCTGTCCGATCGTGAACTACTCTGACAGTATAATCGCCGTTTTTGCCTCTAAGTGCCTCATTGGGTACAATGAGAACATCAGTTTTTTTATCGATGAGGATTTCAGCAGTAGCAGATAGGCCCCCGTATAACCCCTGTGCCTGCTCTCTTTCCATTTCTATTTCGACTTTATAAGTGGGAACGGTAGACTGTATAGTCCCATAGTATTGAATACCGCTGGATTGAAGAGGCCCGAAGCTGGAGATAAATTTTACAGTGCCATCATATTGCCGTCCTGGATCAGCATCAATAAATACACGCGCCTTCTGTCCGGCTTTGATCTTTACAGCACCTATTTCATCCACCATGCCCGTCATCCTGATGTAGCTCAGGTTGGCCAGACGTATTACATATGAATCTATCGGAGCACCTGTTGTGGAATATCTCTGCACGATCAGATCACCCGCCCTAAGATTAATATCCTCAATCCTCCCGTCAAAAGGTGCTATTAGTTCGGTTTTTAAAAGCGCCTGCTTGGCGCGCTCCAGATTGATAATGGCAGTCTGAATATTAATGTTATAATCACGCAGCGCCTTTAGGTTAAGCCCCTGCCTGTATACGGAGATATTTTCATTTATAACTTTATCAGTCAGCTCAAGCTCGTGCCTGATCCGGCTTATCATTTCGGCATACCTGACTCCATCAAACTCCTTCTCTTTGGCTAATTTATCCAGCATATCCAGCGAGCTCATAACCTCGCTGATGACCGTATAGGCTGTGCAACTATCGGCAAATGTTGTTCCGCCGGGTAGATGATTAAGTCGTTTTACTGCACTGTAGGCATCATCCATATTTATCAGTAAAGCACTCAAATTTCCCCGCGCATTTTCAAACCTACCTTCTTTATACAACTCCTCAATCTGAGAAACCCCATCAATGATATCGGTAACTCTGTTAAGTGCATCCTCAACTTCCATAGCAAAATTGCTATTTTGGTTGATGTCGTTTAAGTCCGGCCTGACATTGCGATACGAAGTATCGGAATAAAAATCTCTCACACCTTCCAGATCGAGCCTTGCCAGCACCATTTGTTCAGCTGATGCTTCATATCTGCCATCCTGCAAATATGTCTGTGCACGCTCCAACTCCTGTCTGGCAAACTCAAACCGCTTAAGGGCCACAGCATCACTGTAGAAACCTGGGGATCTTGTTACACCACAGCACACCGTCTGTACTACATTATTCAATGCCAGCTCGAGTGTATATTGTGCCGCCTCCACCGCCAGTTTCTGTGCAGTATCATCAAGCTTGGCCAGTAACGCACCGGCTTTAACGATATCGCCTTTTTCCACATATATCTCTTTTATCTTGGCACTGTAGGGTGGTGTAAACATGGTGGTATCGAAATAAAGGTTAACAGCCGCCGGTACTTCGATATTGCCATCCACACTCACTTTGACCTCCAGATCACCCCGCCGGACAATAGAAGTTATCCTGTCCGCCGAATTCTGCGCGGCACATGCCGATGAAATCGATAACAACAAAATCGGTCCCAGTAGAAGCGTCGCAGCCAACTTTTTCTTATTCATATTGTCAACTACTCCCGGATAGACTTATGATGCAAACAATCTTGTAATTTATCCTGTTAAACGATTTTATTTAACCTGATCAGTAAATTGCGATATTTCTCCAGTGATGCATAGATCTCTCTTATCTCATCGCCATCAAACTTCTGGAACAGCTTTATTAAATAATCCTTGATAACTTTTCTCCTTTTCTGTACCAACTTTCTTCCCTTAGGGGTAATAGCCACATACGTCATGCGCCTGTCACTACCACCACGGTATCTGGTAGCCATGCCTCTTTCTATCAGTTTATTTACCAAAGTTGTCACATTGGGCCTTGAAATAAGATACATCCTGCTGATATCAGACGGTTTAAGAGGACCGGTCATCAGCCCGATCAAAATATGTATCTGCAGATCGGATGCCGTCGGCGACTTCTTTTTTCTGGTAGCCAGCACAATTTTCCGTACTATCAAAGGCAATTGTAGCAAAATATCATCTACAAATTCGTTCAATAGCTCAGCATCCTCACCGGGCATTAAATTTCTGACCGACATTTCTAATTAAAAGCCCCCGATATCAATCTTTCGAACTTTTGACGCAAATTGTTATATTTATATAACTAATTTTAATCATTGTCAAGCAGTTTGCCCCAAAGCTATGATATTGATATACTATTCTTCGTTGTGGAATATGAAACCATAATTGGTCTTGAGGTACATTCTCAACTGCTTACGCGTAGCAAGATGTATTGTGGGTGCAGTACAGATTATGCCGGAGCGCCACCCAATACACACGTATGTCCAATCTGCATGGGGATGCCGGGTGTGCTTCCTACAGTAAATCAGAGAGCAGTCGAATTCACATTGATGACTGCGCTTGCTCTCAATTGCACTATTCCCGAACATGCCAAATTCGACCGCAAGAATTATCCATATCCTGACCTTATGAAGGGATACCAGATCTCACAATATGATATGCCTATGGGAGTAAAGGGCTACCTACTGATAGATATAGATGGCAGGAAAAAGAAGATCGGCATAACCCGAGTACATCTCGAAGAGGACGTCGCCAAGTTGCTCCATCGGACAACGCCTGAGGGTGTAAGTTACAGTCTGGTGGATGTCAACCGTGCCGGAATGCCCCTGATGGAAATAGTCAGCGAGCCCGAAATAGGCTCACCCGAGGAAGCACGTCTTTACTTAGTAAAACTGCGCTCTATTCTTCAGTACCTGGGTGTATCCACAGGTAATATGGAAGAAGGCAGTTTTCGTTGTGATGCGAATATCAGCATCAGGCCGGTTGGTTCAGCCAGATACATGCCTAAAGTAGAAGTCAAAAATATGAATAGTTTCAGGGCGGTTTACCGTGCACTGGAATATGAAGCACAGCGACAGCGTGAAGTTCTCGCTTCAGGCGGCCAGATTATCCAGGAAACCCGTGGATGGGTAGATGATGAGGGGATAACCGTTTCTCAGCGAAGCAAAGAATACGCTCATGACTACAGGTATTTTCCCGAACCTGATATTCCGCCTTTAACCTTCAGCCGTGATATGGTTGAAAAAATTAAAACATCACTGCCGGAACTCCCCGAAGCAAAATATGATAGATTTATATCCCAGTATAAGCTAACTCCGTACGACGCTCAAATCCTGACAGATTCAAAGGAACTGGCAAATTACTTTGAGGAATGTGTTACTCTTATTGGGGAGAGAAAGAACGGAGACGGAATCGGTAAAAAGGTCAAAACAATAAGTAACTGGATTATAGGCGATTTTCTGCGGCTTTTAAATGCAACCGGAACGCGGATCGATGAATGCCGGATTAAGCCTCCCCAGCTGGTAGAAATGCTGGATTTGATTGACAACGGCACATTAAGCGGACCTCTTTCCAAAATGGTTTTTGAGGAAATGTTTAATACGGGAAAATCAGCCCGTTCCATCGTAACGGAGAAAGGTCTGGTGCAGATAAGCGACAGCCGGGAAATCGCCGAGATCGTAGATAAAGTAATTATAGAAAATCAGAAGGCAGTAAATGACTATAAAGCCGGCAAAGAGGCTTCACTAACATTTCTTATCGGACAGGTCATGAAAGCTTCCAAAGGTAAAGCCAACCCGGCAGTTGTAAAGCAAATTTTTATGGATAAACTCGGAGGAAATTAGAATGCCCATATATTTAACCATCGCTCAAATCATCCTTGCTGTAGCTCTCATAGCAGTACTGGCCCTGCAGGTTAAAGGAGGCGGACTGGGTGGTATCTTCGGTCAGGCAGACGGAGTGTATAGAACCAGACGCGGCGTTGAAAAAACGCTTTTCCAGGTTACCATCGTACTCGCCGTAATATTTGTTATCCTTTCCGTTGTAATAGTCAGAATAAGCTCCTCTTAATGGGAGGCACCAATGGCACGTATTATTACGCTGATTACCGATTTTGGTATCAGCGACGGTTATGTTGCCAGTATGAAGGGTGTCATACTCAGCATAAACCCTTCAGCAGTAATAGTGGATATTTCTCATGCTGTTGAACCACAATATATAAGACAGGCAGCATTTATCCTTCATACTTCATGGCGTTATTTTCCGGAAAGCACTATCCATGTGGCAGTTGTTGATCCCGAAGTGGGAAGCTCACGTAAAATTGTGGCTTTGAAAACACCCAGAGCGTATTTTATCGCTCCTGATAATGGCATACTGAGCTATATACTGTATGAGCTTGCCGGCGGCTATAAAACCCATAGCTATCCAGCATCTAATGCAACTTCAAAAAGACCGATACCCGATGGTTGTGAAGCTATTACTCTGACAAAAGAGGAATATTGGCGCCATCCGGTAAGCGCCACATTCCACGGCAGAGACATTTTCGCCCCCGTGGCTGCGCATCTGTCGATGGATATACCCCTTTCTGAACTCGGCGAGCCGGTTACTCAACTGCATGCTTTTCCGGTACCAGAACCATTTAAAGATGCCATGGGACGGACGGTTGGCCATATCATCCATATTGATAGATTCGGAAATTTGATAACCAATCTGCGTAGCAAAGATATACCGCGGGAAGGAGCCGCGGTTGAGATCCATAACCAGCGTATAGATAATACTGCTCCCTACTATTCCAAGAGTACCGGGTTAATGGCTATCATAGGTGGCAATGATTATCTCGAGTTATCAGTCAGAAATGGCAGTGCAGCCGATTTGCTGGGCGCCAGGGTGGGAGATACTGTAACGGTTCACAGTCGACCTCACAGTTGATTTCATCTTACCGGTCTCCATTTGGTACCATGAGGTGTATCTTCTATGGCTATTCCCATACCAGCCAGCTGCAAACGTATTTCATCAGCCTGTTTCCACTGCTTGGCTTTACGGTATTCATCTCGCTTGGCTATCAATGTCTGTATTTTCAATTCTTCTTCTGGAGATATCCTCTTTGGTTCTTTAAGCGTAAATCCAATTACGTCTGCAAGCTCTTTCAATGTTGACTGTGCCATGCTCACATTCAGTCCTCTATCCTGACCGCGATTGATTTCTCTAACCAGGTCAAATATTGCTGCCACTGCCTGAGGAGCATTGAAATCATCATCCATAGCCTCCATAAAACTCGCTTTGAACCGCCGTGCATCAAGCACCGGTGCCCCAGTTTTCCCCTCCACCTTAAGCGCCTGCCGCATCCTTTCAATGCCTGCCTCCGCAGCATCAAGAGCTTCAAGGCTATAGCATAGAGGCATGCGGTAGTGCGAACTGAGGATGAACAATCTGATGGCATCGGCGCTGTTTCGCTCCAGCGCCTGTTTGATGGTAACAAGATTTCTCAGAGATTTGCTCATCTTATCGGTACCGAGCTGCAAAAAGCCGTTGTGCATCCATATCCGCACGAACGGCTTAACTCCAGTGTAGCATTCGGATTGCGCTATTTCATTCTCGTGATGTGGAAAGATAAGATCCTGACCACCTCCATGGATATCTATAGTTTTACCCAGATACTTGATTGACATAGCCGTACATTCGATGTGCCAACCCGGCCTGCCATCCCCCCAGGGACTGGGCCACCATGGCTCCCCGGGCTTTGCCGCCTTCCAAAGGGCAAAATCCAACGGATCTTCTTTTTTTTCAGTCTGTGACGTCTCCGTAACACGCATATCATCCGCCGTCTGGTGCGTCAATTTACCGTAATCGGGAAAACTTCTTACACGAAAATAAACGCTACCATCCGACTGGTATGCATGACCCTTCTCTATCAAAGTCCTGATGACCTCTATCATCATTGGGATTTCTTCGGTTGCTCGGGGATATATCGTAGCCCTTTTAATGTTTAGTGCGTCCATATCAATAAAAAATTCGGCTATGTATTTCTCCACCAGTTCACGCCAGGGTATGCCCCTCTCATTTGAACGGGTGATAATCTTATCATCTATATCTGTGAAATTCTGCACATACTTTACCTTATAACCTTTATACTCCAGATATCGCCTGATCACATCGAATGATATATAGCTTAAAGCATGTCCGAAATGGCAGACATCGTAAACGGTTACCCCGCAAACATACATACCCACTTGATTGTTTTGCGGCGAAAAATCTTCCTTTTGACCGGTTAAAGTATTGAATATTTTCATGAAACACCTCAATTTAGATTATTCATTCAGCATAGCTATAGCCTGGGCTGCTATCCCTTCACCTCTGCCGGTAAAACCTAGGCCATCGGTGGTAGTAGCTTTGACCATTACCTGATAGTCACGCATATCGAGGGCATTTGCGATATTTTTCCTCATCTCATCAATATAAGGTGAAAGGACCGGCGCTTCCGCGATTACGACGCTATCGATATTCTGTATCAAATAGCTTTTGGACTTTACCATCTTTCCCACTCTCTCCAGCAGTAGAATGCTGGAGATGTCTTTATACTGGGGGTCGCTTGAAGGGAACTGATGCCCGATATCTTTAATACCCGCCGCACCCAGCAGTGCATCCATAATTGCATGCACAAGCACATCAGCATCGCTGTGGCCCAGCAACCCTCTGGAATACGGTATGCTGACTCCACCGATTACCAGCATTCTACCTTCAGAAAACTTATGCACATCGTAACCGATGCCGATTCTCATTGGTCATCTGCCCTTTGCTATTAGTTGTGCCAGCAACAGATCATCAGGTGTCGTTATTTTAATATTTCTATAATCACCTGCGTACAGTTTCACCCTGTAACCAGCACGTTCGACAATAGTTGCATCATCGGTTACATCCGCATTGATCAGTTCGTAAGATTTCTTCAACAGATCGAGCCGGAAAATCTGAGGGGTTTGCACGGCCCGCAGGCGGTTTCGGTTCAACGTCTGAACAACTATTCCGTTATCGTCTACTTGCTTGATCGTGTCCCTCACATCGATGCAGGCAACGGCAGCACCTGTCAATCGGGCTGCTTCTATACCATTCCTGATAAGCTCTTCGGTCAGAAAAGGCCTCGCAGCATCATGTATTAATACCCAATTACTCCTGCTCACCGATATGATGCCATTAAAAACCGAATCCTGACGGCGCTCTCCCCCGGCACACAATCCTGAGACCTTTGACCACTTGCAACTTTTAATTAGCTTGCGCCCTTCATCCAACTTGGTCTTATGTAAAACAAGCACTATTTCCCCGATTGACATGCTGTTTTGCAGCGTGTCAACCGACCATGCTATTAGCGGTTTACCCATCAGATCCATAAAAGTTTTATCAACACCCATCCGCTGGCCAATTCCGGCACCCACCACTACAGCGGCAACATCAGACATTGTCATCTCCCATTCCTTGTCTTCTGTTTGTTTTTTCCAGTCCTAAACTTATGGCCGCGGCAACGGTATCTGCTTTGAAAATTTCTATCCCGCCCGTATATTGCGAAAATCTCCTGGTTGAAGCTGGTATTACGCATCTTGTGAATCCTAATCGTGCCGCCTCTGATATACGTCTTTCTAACTGCGGGACGCTTCTCAATTCACCACTTAAACCAACTTCTCCAAGTACCACCGTCCCGGGCAACGAACGAGCATCACGAAAGCTTGAGGCAATAGCCAGGGCTATACCCAGGTCGGCAGCCGGTTCATTGATTTTTATCCCTCCTGCCACATTAACAATAATATCCTGATTATATAATCCTATACCCGCTCTTCTGCTCAAAACTGCTGATATCAATAGCAATCTGTTAAAATCTACACCATTGCCGATTCTCCGGGGCGGACCATATGCAGCCGGACTGGTAAGAGCCTGTATTTCCACCAACAAAGGCCTGCTTCCTTCCAGTGTCGGCACTACGGCTACACCAATGGATCCATTTATATAAGCTTCTAAAAAATACTGTGAAGGATTGGGCA
>DAOTVU010000035.1:0-19390 GCA_034436215.1 Dehalococcoidia bacterium | reverse complement strand
TTCAGCGTTTTTGATTAGACTTGTTTTCAAGAGAGATCTCCTTTTTAAGTTTATTTTTTAGTCAGATTTATTTTGGGGGGTCTCTCTTGTTTTTACAACTACCACCGACAAAACTGTCACTGTATCTCAAATTTGATTTCCGTTGAATATTGCATTTTCATGATGACTGTCATATAGTGGAAAAACACGAGAGGGTATAAATAATGGAAATCAGCATCATAGGTCTGCCATCCGTCGGCAAAACCACCGTCTTCAACGCTTTGACCAAATGCACAGCTGAGATCAAACATCATCCCTCCACAGGAATTACAGCAAATCCGGCTGTTGCAAAAGTACCGGATGAAAGATTATCGCGACTGAGTAGCATATTCCATCCTAAAAAAACAACGCCGGCCGAGATAAAATATATAGACATCGGCGGTCTTTCTAAAGGGTTCGGTAAAGAGCAGGGCGTCAGCGGTCAGCTTCTAAATATATTGAGCACCTCAGACGCGATACTGCAGGTAGTACGTGCTTTCGAAGACGATAATATACCCCACATAGAAGCTGAAATCAATCCATTGCGTGATATCGAGACAATGGATATAGAATTGATATTTTCAGATATGCTTATAGTTGAGAAAAGGCTCATCCGCCTTGAATCCGCATTAAAAATGGGCAAATCCCCGGAACGTGATGCTGCAGCTAAAGAGAAGGAACTGCTAACAAGGTTAAAGGACTCCCTTGAAAAAAATATACCCGTACGCTTACAAAAACTAACCGATGAAGAGCTAAAAACTATCAGCAACTACCAATTCCTAACAGCTAAACCAATGCTTATTGTCATTAATATAAGCGAAAAACAGCTTAAACACTATAGTGAAAGCCTTGAAGAATTGAAAATTAAGTACAACCGGCCCGGAGTGGAAATTATATCCATGTGCGCTAAACTCGAAATGGAATTAGCACAACTTGATGATAAGGATGCGGAAGAATTCCGACGCGATATGGGAATTAAAGAAACGGCTTTCGAAACCATAATAAGAAATTCATATGCACTGCTCGGTTTAATATCTTTTTTTACTGTTGGAGATGATGAGGTAAAGGCCTGGACCATCAGAAACAACACAACCGCTATTAAAGCAGCCGGTAAAATACACTCGGATATGGAAAAGGGATTTATCAGGGCAGAAATTATCAATTATACGGATTTTATTAAAAGCGGAAATTTAGCCGAAGCACGTAAACACGGACTATTGAGACTGGAGGGCAAAAATTATATTATGCAAGATGGAGATATAGCCCATTTCTTGTTTAATATTTAGCATATTCGATATCTTTCGCAGTTCTAACCGATCAATTATAAACGCTATTTTTCAGATTTATTTGTCATACTCCGACTAATGATATAATGAACGATCCATATTTTCATTCTCTAAGGAGCACTATATATGAAAAGAGATAGTGGAAATATCGTCTGGTTTAAAGACGTATCAAGCAGTGATATCAATACAGCAGGTGGAAAGGGAGCAAATCCTGGAGAGAGGATACGGCCTGGTGCATCTGTTCCACAGGGATTTATCGTTACATCAGCAGCATATTCTGAATTTCTCAATAAGATTAAAATTGTAAACTTTATAAAAAAATTGTTAATAAAACTGGATTCTAATGACAGCAAAGTTCTACAAAACGCCTCTCACAAGATAAAAGAAAAAATTACGCAGGCTAAAATGCCTGAAGTAATCTCAGAGGAAATCAAGCATGCTTATCGTAAAATGGACGGTGGGCTTGTAGCTATACGATCGTCCGCTACCGCAGAAGATTTGACTGATGCCTCTTTTGCTGGGCAACAAAGGACATTTCTCAACATCCAGGGTGAGGATAATGTATTAAAAGCCGTCCGGGGCTGGGGTATAACATCGATTTCAGTTACGCCAGACATGATCGATAAAACCAGAGAAATTATCGTCAGTGCCGAGGAAAAATTGGCGTTAAAGCGCTAATCGTGTAATATTACTGATATACCAAGTTTTCTTATGGTTGATATTACTATCAGAGAACGTCTGGAACAGGCAGAAGGAAGACTACACCCCCGGGCGGCACGCAGTTCCAAGAGTAGAGGCAGAGCAATTGTTGAAAACCCCTGTCCGCTCAGAACAGATTTTCAACGGGATCGTGATCGTATAATTTTCTCATATGCATTCAGAAGGCTCAAACATAAAACACAGGTTTTCATTGCACCGCTGGGGGATCACTACGTTACCCGTTTGACACATACGCTAGAAGTAGCACAAATAGCTCGAACCATATCCAGAGCATTAAACTTAAATGAAGATCTGACCGAAGCAATTGCCCTTGGACATGACCTCGGCCATACGCCCTTCGGACATATGGGGGAAAAAGCTCTTAATGAACTTCTGCCCGGCGGCTTCAGACACTACGAACAGAGTCTAAGAGTAGTAGAACATATCGAAAATAAAGGAAAGGGGCTAAATTTAACCTGGGAAGTTAAAGATGGAATTCTCAATCACAGTAAGGGTGATTTAGATATTCTGGAAGAAGGATGGAACAATGTATCAACATTAGAAGGCGAAGTGGTTAAAATGGCGGATTTGGTAGCTTATATTAACCACGATGTTGAAGATTCAATACGAGCCGGTCTGATTACACAAACTGATTTACCTTCATCGACAACCAGTGTTCTGGGTCTAACAAATTCGCAAAGGATTAACACTCTGGTTACCGATATTGTACAACACTCGGCCCTCAGGCTTGATGAAGATAATCCTGGACAACCTACTATTATAATGAGTAATAGGATATTGCAGGCTGCCGGGGAATTAAGGGAATTCCTTTTTGAGCGCGTTTATCGAGCTAGTTTAAAGACGGATGAAGCAACAAAAGCACATGAAATTATTAAATTATTATACAATTATTTTCTGCGGCATCCGGAATTATTGCCAGAAGAGTATAATCTTAGAGAAGACCCGGTTGAAAGATGTGTGGCTGATTATGTAGCAGGAATGACAGATTCATATGCATTAATGATGGCCCAACGTATAATGTAAAAAGGAAATAACCTTAGCTGAAAAGATGAACATTGTTGACGAAATTAAGCAAAAGCTGGACATAGTAGAGATAATAGGCCAGTATATCAAGTTGCAAAAATCCGGCCGAAATTTCAAAGCTCTATGTCCTTTTCACACTGAAAAAACACCTTCATTCTACGTGTTTCCGGATAGACAATCGTGGCATTGCTTTGGCGCTTGTGGCACAGGAGGTGACATTTTCAGTTTTATTATGAAAAAAGAGGGCATAAGCTTCGGCCAGGCTTTGCATTTGCTGGCTGAAAAAGCCAATGTAAAGATAGAATTCAAGTCACAGCATAATATTAAAGAAGAGCTGGAAAAACAGGACCTTATTTTCAAAATAAATGAAGTAGCGGCCGAATTTTTTCATTTTATGTTAATTCATACAGCTGAAGGCGAATCAGCCAGAGCTTACACTCAAAAGAGAGAGCTATCTAAAGCAGTAATCGAGAAATTCCAGTTAGGATTTGCACCGGAAAAATGGGACGGGCTATTTTCACACCTCGTTAAAGCCGGTTTTAGCGAGCAGGATATTCTGTCTGCCGGTCTTATTATCCCACGCGAAACCGGAGGATATTACGATAGATTTAGAAACAGGCTGATTTTCCCTATACGTGATATAAAAGGAAAGGTTATCGGTTTTGGCGGTAGGGCATTAGACGATTCTGTACCCAAATACCTCAACTCCCCACAAACGCCAGTATTTGATAAGAGCAGTGTATTATATGGCATCGATAGAGCTCAAAATGCAATAAGAGCAAAAGACTCGGCTGTTATAACTGAAGGATATATGGATACGCTGGCAGCACATCAGTTTGGTTTTGAAAATACTGTAGCATCTATGGGAACAGCGATTACCGGAAAACAGATAGACATCATACGCAGATTTTCAAAAAATATAATAGTGGCTCTTGATGCTGATACTGCCGGTTTAGAAGCTACGGCAAGAAGCATTGGCACTATCAACGAAAACATCCCAATAGAACAATGGATACCATGGACAGAGCCAAAAACATACGATGAACTGGTAAAGTATGAAGTGCAGGTCGTTCAGATCAGCGGCGGTAAAGATCCGGATGAAATAATAAGAAAGTCACCGGATATATGGGAAAAATTACTCAAACAATCACAACCTATTATCGATTTTACACTTAAACGGGAAATTGCTAATATTTCATCCGATAATATATCAGAGAAATCATCCATAGTATCTAAGTACCTGCCTGTACTGGCACAGGTGGATGATCCGGTAAGGCGTGCTCATTATGTACATAAATTCGCTTCGTTACTTCAGCTTGACGAAAGATTTATACGTGACGCTTTATTCGGGATACAGTCACAGACGATAAAATCCAGGTCGAAGAAACTGAATATGGCCCTAAAAACTATATCTGCAGAAATGGCCTCTTCACGTAGCCTCGAGGAATATTGCCTGGCCCTTCTCCTTCAATTTCCTGATTTACACGAAATAGGTATGACAATCCAGCCGGATTATTTTGAACATGCAGAAATAAAGGATATATTAATTAAATGGTTGAAAAATCATGATGTTAACTGGATATTGAACAACCTCGACCCCGCCATGCATGATTATTATAATTATCTACTAACTTACAAACGCCATTTTGCGCCATCGCTCAGCCAGAGCAAGCAAGACCGACAGCTCGCACTCAAAGACTGCGTAAATCGTTTACAGGAAAGATACGTAAGAAATCTCGAACTAAAGAAGAAAACAATCTTAGCTGAAGAAAAAGAAGCTGGAAATGCAGAAAGCCAGCTATCCATTTTAATCGAACATGGAATCAAAGAAAGTGAACAGCTAAGAGACATATTTAAACGGCGGGGCCGCTTTTTTAGCCGCACGAAGGGAGCCTAAATGACTAAAACTATTAAACCAAAGAAAACCACAAAGGCATCGGCAAACAAACGAAAAAAATCAGAAATTGAACCTGAAGTAATGATGCCCGAAATAAAAGAGGCATTACCAGAAGATTTTGAGATTCACCGCGATCACTGGGATCAGCTTGAAGGTGAGGCAACTCCTCAGGATGATAAAGAACTTCTTTATACGGATATTGAGATACCTCCCGAACTAATTGAAGAGGAATGGGAAGAATTCGATAAAGTTGAAGAAAAGCCGCTGCTGGATTTAGAAGTAGAACTGGTAGAACATGAGGCCATTGACGATCCGGTAAGAATGTACCTTCATGAGATCGGCAAATATCCACTACTTAATGCTAAACTCGAGCGCGATCTGGCCAGCAAAATTGAGCCATATAAATACATCGAAAATATAAAGGAAAACTTTTTCAACACATTTAATCGATATCCAACTACTTCTGATTATGTAATGCATTTACTCAAAAGACTTGCAGATTGTGATATTGTAATCGACAAATTATCTGATCACCTTGGTATTAACAAAAAACAGACATTTAAAGAAAGGTTACTAAACAGTAAATTACATCAAGCCATCGATGAATTTATCAGCCCTGAATCCATTGCTAAGATTGCGCAGGAACTCGAACTGGAGCCGTCAGAAATCGAGAAAAGATTGGTAGATTTCTCGATATATGTGAGGATAATAAATCCCGAGATATTTTCTGTCATCGATGGTAATTCCAACTGGGATAAGATTAAGCAACTAATTGGCAAAAACGGTGATCACAAATTAATTGAAAAAATAGAAGAAAACAGTCTTATTTTTAAAAACAAATTCGATCAAATTGATAGGGATGGCAAAGAAGCAAGCAAGCAACTTACAGTATCCAACTTAAGGCTGGTAGTCAGCGTGGCCAAAAAATATGTCGGCCATGGCATGCCTCTCCTCGACCTTATTCAAGAGGGGAATATAGGATTGGTACGGGCGGTAGAAAAGTTTGAATACCGTAAAGGTTATAAATTTAGCACATATGCTACATGGTGGATAAGACAGGCTATAACCCGTGCTATTGCCGATCAGGCAAGGACAATTCGTATTCCCGTCCACATGGTGGAAACAATTAACAGGCTACTGAAAGTGAATCGTAGGCTTTCACAGGAATTTGGGCGTGAACCCAGCTGTGAAGAAATCGGGCTTGGCATGGAGATTTCAGCAGATAAAGTACGCGAGATTATGAAACTATCTCAGGTACCTATTTCGCTTGAAATGCCTATAGGCGAAGAGGAAGATAGTCATCTCGGAGATTTCATTGAGGACCGATCCAATCTACCGCCGGCCGATGTTGCTTCACGCGAGCTATTAAAAGCACAGATAGATAAAGTTCTTGGAGAACTAACAGATCGTGAAAGAAAAGTGCTTTTGCTAAGATTCGGACTGGAAGATGGGAGAGCAAGAACTCTCGAAGAAGTTGGCAAAGAATTCAACGTTACTCGCGAGAGAATAAGACAGATCGAAGCTAAGGCTTTAAGAAAACTCCGCCATCCCAGCCGAAGCCGTAAACTTAAAGACTATCTGGAATAGATAGTCTTTACAGGAGGAGATCAATGAGAGTCCTTGAAGGATTTTTAATGTTTATGGGTGCTCTGGCAGTTTTAGCCATTGTCGCCCTTATAGTAGGCTATGTCCTAGCTATTCTAACCCCTGACATCAGATCCAGCATAAGACCTGTGGTTCTTTCATCAGAGGCTGTAGATAGCTTCAATAAGAAAATCGGAGATTTTCGCAATTCTTTAAGAACTGCCAGTAGTAACGGGACCGCAAAGGATGTCTCGCTATCTCTAACTGAAGAAGAGGTAAATTCGATGATTGTGATGTATCTGGCAGAAGGCACCATACCCGCCAAGGAAATCCTTGTAAATTTCAATGATGGCTTCCTGATAATTTACAGTGCTTGGAACTTTACAGGGTTTCCGATTAAAACAGGAGCCATGGGCTCTTTTGACGTTGAGAATAAAAAACCCAAATTTATTCTGAGCAACTTCTTTCTGGGCAAACTTCCACTACCTTCAGGCGTAAACAGCAGCATTCAGGATCTCATTAATGTAATTATGCATCTGAATCTACCCACAGGAGACATAAAGATAAATTATAAAGAGATTACAATCTCTGAAGGAATGCTAAAAATTGTCACATCGGTTGAGCAAGTTGCCAGACAATGATTCATTGTCCGAAAAAGTTTGCTATATTACGGGGTGTTTTACCTCTGGATAATATTCTGGCCATCTTTCGAATATTATAAAGCTGGTTCAACAATTGATTAACATCGCTGGGAGTCGTACCACTGCCTCTGGCAATACGCCGTTTCCTGCTGCCATTTATAATGTCCGGGTTTCCCCTTTCTTCAGGTGTCATAGATAAAATAATAGCTTCTATTTTTTTCGTTCTATCAAGGCTTTCTTTATCCGATATCCCCTTTGTTAGTTTAGAAAATCCCGGTAGCATTTCTAATAGCTGGGTAAAACTTCCCATCTTTTTTATTTGCTGCATTTGCTCAAGTAAATCGTTTAAGTCGAACTCCGATTTTTTCAACTTGGCTTCAAGCTGCTGCATTTTCTGTTTATCGTAGGCCTTTTCGGCCTTTTCAATCAGGGTCAATACATCTCCCATACCCAGTATTCTTGAAGCCAAGCGGTCAGGATAAAACACTTCCAGCGAGCTGATTTTTTCTCCCACTCCCAGAAACTTTATAGGAACTCCAGTTACATATTTTATAGATAGTGCTGCTCCACCTCTGGCATCGCCATCCATCTTGGTCAGGATTATCCCCGTCAGGCCAATATCCTTATTAAATAGATCGGCGATATTCACAGCATCCTGGCCCATCATAGCATCTGCCACAAGTAGAACTTCCGAAGGGATGACTGCATTTTTCATATGCTGAAGCTCTTTCATCATCTCTTCATCGACGTGTAATCGACCCTGCGTATCGATGATTACCCAGGAGGCAGCAATTTCTTCGGATCTTTTAATAGCATTTTTACATACTCGAATAGCATCTGATTTTATATCCTCAGCATAAACCGGTATATCCAGCTGTCTGCCGAGAATTACCAGCTGGTCAATAGCTGCCGGGCGCCGGGTATCTGCAGCCACCAGGAGGACTTTGAAATTTGATTGTTTTAAATGTAATGCTAATTTGGCGGCAGTGGTGGTTTTTCCCGAACCCTGTAAACCGACGAGCATAATAATAGTCGGGGGTTTGGATGCTGCCTTTAACCTAACAGCTTCAGGACCAAGGATATTTATTAGTTCTTCATTGACAATTTTAATAACCTGCTGCCCGGGCGTGAGGCTTTCCAGCACCTTACTTTCAATAGCTCTTTCTCTTACACAGGCCAGAAAATCCTTTACCACCCTAAAGTTAACATCCGCTTCCAGCAATGCCAGGCGTATCTGCCGCAATGCATCATCGATATCTCTTTCACTGAGTTTTCCTCTGTTACTCAGTCCGCTGAATATCTTCCCAATTTTATCTGTAAGTACCTCAAACATTGATATCCCCTATGCGCCATCCGAATAAAGATACTTAAATATTATATGCTAAAATAATTCCGGGTTTATGGTTTTGGAGCAAACTGATTATTTTCAACTTGGTGGCTGTAAAAGGATAGCATATTTTATAGTTAAAGTCTCAATATTACTACTAAGGTTAATTTCATGATCCCATTATTGCTAAAGATGCGCAATTTTATCTGTTACAGGGGTGATGTCCCGCCCATTAACTTCAGTGGAATGCACGTTGTTTGCTTATGTGGAGATAACGGTAGCGGTAAATCCAGTATTTTCGATGCAATTACCTGGGCACTCTGGGGCAAGGCATCTCGCGGTAAAAACGATGATCTTATATCCCAGGGGAAAAACGATATGGAAGTTGAATTAGAATTTGAAAACGACAAACAGCGATACCGCATTATCAGGAAATATCAGCGCTCGCCCCGATCGAAATCGGGACAGGTTATGCTGGATTTCCAGTTATTAGATAACGGCAGATTTAGATCCATATCCGAACACAGTGCAACTGCCACACAGGAAAAAATTAATCGCATTCTCCATCTGGATTATGATACATTCATTAACAGCGCCATGTTGCTCCAAGGGAAATCAAATGCATTTAGCATCAAAATACCTTCTGAACGTAAAGAAATTCTTTCCCGTATTCTCGGTCTTTCCTTTTATGATGAACTTGAAGCCGATGCCAAAAATGCCGCTCAGCAAAACAAACTGGAATATAAAAACCTTGAAAAAGATATTGAAAATATCGATTTACGCCTGAAAGAAAGACCCGTAATTGAACAAAATTTACTTCAAATTGAAGAGGAACTCAAGGTCGTAGAAAAAGATATTAATATAATGGAGGTTGAGCTAAAAGAAAAGCGCAGTAAAATGGAATTTCTTCACGCCAGGGAGGAACAACTTAAACAGCTTGATGGTCAACTGAATTCTAAAAAGGCATATATCAAAAACCTGCAGGATAAGCTTTCGCATTCTCAAGAAAAGATAGCTCATTTCAATACGGTCATCAAACATCGAGAAGAGATCGAAAGGGGTTATCTGAATTACAAGCAGCTGGTAGCTGCAGAAGAAAAACAAAATGAAAAGCTGAAGAAATTCAATCATCTTATACAGGAAAAAAATAAAATCGCATCGATAATAAAACAAGAAAGCAGCAAATTAGAGAGTGAACGTGATATTTTAGCCACTCGAATTACAGAACTGGAAAAGCAGTGCAAGCAGCAAGAGATATTAATGCAACGGAAAAGTTTACTCATAAATCAACAACAGAAACTTACCAGAGTTATGGAAGAACTGGATAAAAAGAAGGAACTCCTCAAGCAGAAAAATGAGATGGCAATAGCCATTTCAACAACCAATGCTCAGCTCAGTTCAAAAAAAGAAGAGGTTCAGAATAAACTGAAGATGATTTCCCGTTCATCGGCTGTCTGCCCACTTTGCGAAAGAGATCTTGAGATTAAAGATCGCGAACGTATCGAACAGAAATTGCATATCGAGCTTCACACCTGTAGCGATAAAATCAAACAGAATCTGCAGAATCTCGCAATGATAAATAATGAAATACGCAAACTTGATAATGAGATACATGAAACAGAACGGGTGCTAAAAACAAAAATAGACAAAACCGGGCAGGAAATCGCTCTGGTAAATAGAGAATTATTGGAGATGGAAAAAACAGCCAATGAAATGACAGCAGTGAAGGCCAGAATAACCCAGATAGAAAATCAGCTAACGAATAGCTCTTTTGCTTCAAACGAGCAGAATTTGCTAGCGGCAATCGAACAGGAAATTCAGATACTTGATTACGATGCTACTATTCACGATAGAATATCTCGTGAAAGAGAGAACGCTGTGCAATTTGATCAACTCCAAAGAGAATTGAATGAAGCATTGCTACTGATGGAAGCTGAAAAACACACAGAAGACGAAATTAAGATATCCATATCCGGAATACAAAAAGATATTGATTTTATTGTCAATTCGATGGAGTCTATTAGAGAAGGCTTGAAAGACGTACCATCACTGAAACAGTCGCTGAAAGAAGTAGAATTAAAAATGAAAAACATCCGTGATAGAGAAAAGGAAATACGGGATAAAAGGACCCGATTGAAAGAAAATATCCATCAGCTAGACATGCTGTTAAAAGAAAAGGAGGAAAAATTCAAGAGGTTATTATCTTTGCAGGATGAAGAGGGCATACTGAATGAATTGGCCCAATACTTTAGCAAAAAGGGTATTCAAGCAAGGATAATTGAAGAGGCATTACCGGAAATAGAATACGAAGCAAATGAACTATTACGCAAAATGAGCGATAATCGAATGTCGTTAAAGCTTGAAACTCAAAAGCCAACTTTAAAAGGTGAGGTACGTGAGACGCTTGATATCGAAATATCAGATGAACTCGGTTCACGTAACTATGAAATGTATAGTGGTGGCGAGGCCTTCCGTATAGATCTGGCATTACGAATAGCTATATCGAGATTACTTGTAAGGAGGGCTGAAGCTTCTATGCCGATACTAATCGTTGATGAAGGATTCGGCACACAGGATAGCACCGGACTGGGAAAATTAATTGAAGCTATTAACTCCATCCAGCAGGATTTCGAAAAAATCTTTGTTATTACTCATCTGGAAGAACTCAAGGATAAATTCCCGGTAATTATGAATGTAGTTAAGACCAGTGAAGGTTCTGTCATATCCATCAGTTAGAAAAGATGCCTGAAATTGATGGTAAAACTCCAGAGGCAAGTTCCTTGACAGCTATAATTACCGGAGCTATTCTTATTGTATTTATGTCACATATCTTAAATACAATTTGACCGATAAAGATTATCAATAAACTGTGCTCGAGGTAGATTATGCCAGAAAAATATGAAATCAATGCATTTGAAAAAGAAGAATCATGGCGGCTGTTCAGATATATCGGCGAGCTGGTTGAAGGATTTGATAAGCTTGGCGGAGTTGAGCCTGCAGTAACTATTTACGGTGCAGCTGTAGCAACACCTGAGAACAGTGATTATCAGAGCGCCAGGTTGATAGCAAATTTATTGGGTAAACAGGGTTTCAATATTATCACAGGCGGCGGTCCGGGTATAATGGAAGCAGCTAATCTCGGGGCAAGTGAAGCTGGAGTAAAATCTGTAGGGCTTAATATTGTCCTCCCCAATGAGCAAAAATGTAACCTCTACTCCAATCTTACCATTACATTTAATCACTTTTTCGTAAGGAAGGTAATGCTCGTAAAATACGCAACAGCCTTTATTATAATGCCGGGTGGATTGGGCACACTTGATGAACTTACCGAAGTTCTTACGCTGATACAGACCAAAAAAATAAAACCCTTTCCGGTAGTTCTGTTTAATTCCAGATTCTGGCAGGGATTTCTCGACTGGCTGCGTAATACGGTACTCCAGACCGGGTATATTTCCGAACCAGACCTAAACCTGCTCCGGATTTCCGACCAACCGGAAGATGTTGTGAATATAGTAAGTAGCTGGTATTTAAGGCAGGCCATAGTCGGGAGAAGAGCGATTGATTAAACTTACGTTCTATGGCGCGGTAAGAACCGTTACCGGATCTAGACATCTTCTCACCTGCGATAATTTGAATATTCTGCTCGACTGCGGCCTGTTTCAGGGTCACCGTAAAGATACCTATGATCGGAATTTAAATTTCGAATTCGATCCAGGTGCGCTATCATCTGTCATCATCTCTCATGCCCATATGGATCATCTGGGAAATTTACCAAATCTGGTCAAGCAGGGTTACAGGAAAGATGTCTATTCCACATCAGCAACAGTCGATCTGGCTGCAGTAATGCTAACAGATTCTGCTAACATCCAGGAAAGTGATATAAAGTATGTCAACAAAATCCGCAGTAAACATCATGAAGCTGCGCTTCAACCCCTTTATACCATGGAAGATATACCGCCAACCTTAAAACTTTTTCGTGGTTCGGCATACGACCATTCTTTTAAAATTGATGAGAATATAACAGTCAGCTTCCGCGATGCCGGTCATATACTCGGCTCTGCTATAAGCATTTTCAACATCAATGATCACGGGCGTAATGTTTCAATCTGCTATACCGGTGATTTAGGCCGCTACAATATGCCTATCATACGCGACCCCACTTCTGTTATCGATTGCGACATCCTGATTATAGAAAGCACATATGGCGATAGATTGCATTCGGATATCAATAATGTAAAGGACAAACTTGCCTCTGTTATAAATGAGACTGTATCAAGGGGTGGTAAACTGATTGTACCATCCTTTGCCCTGGAAAGAACTCAGGAACTGGTATATTATCTGCACCAGCTGAAATTAGAACACAGAATTCCGGATATTCCGGTTTTTGTTGATAGCCCTCTGGCCATCGATGCTACAGATATTTTCAGAATACATCCCGAATGTTACGATGACGACGTTGCCGATTTTCTTCTAACGGACAGGGACCCCTTCGGCTTTCGCGGATTGCATTATATATCGAGTGTTGAAGAATCTAAATCTCTAAATAAAATCGATACACCAATAATGATTATCGCCGGCTCGGGTATGGCTGAGTCCGGAAGAATTCTTCACCATCTGAAAAACAACATCGGCAATCCTAAAAATACTATTATGATCGTAGGCTGGCAGGCCGAGAACACACTCGGACGAAAAATAAAGGAAAAATGGTCGGAGGTCTCTATTTTTGGCGAAAAATACAAACTCCGCAGCCAGGTGGAAGTTTTTGATGAGTTCAGTGCCCACGCCGATCGGAATGATTTAATCAAATGGTGTCTTGAGGGCAAAAGCCGATGGCAGAAAATTTTCGTGGTGCATGGCGAAGAATCGGCCTCGCTGGCACTGGCTGAAGCTTTTAATAATGCTGGACTTAAAGATATAATTGTACCTCAATATGCTCAAGAATATATTATTTAATAAACTTTAATATCATTACATATATGGCAGAATTCATACTCTGTGACTTTTCTTCAATACTTGATGCCTGGAAACAAATATATATAAATTCACCACACAAACTGCTATTTTCATCGCCTGACTGGTCCAAAGTATGGTGGGATCATTTTGGTAAAGACAATCAGCTTTACCTAGGAGCCGTCGTCGAACACGATAGATTAATAGGCATTGCTCCTCTGCGGCTGAATAGTGGAACATTGTATTTTATCGGCGATGATAACGTATGTGATTTTTTGGACTTCGTTATAGAAGATGGTAAAGAGGATATCTTCTTTAACTGCTTTTTAGAGCATCTGATGGAAAGTAAGTTTCATTCACTAAATTTAGCTCCTTTATTACCTGATTCTGCTACCTATGAGTGGTTGTCCAGAATAGTGAATAAGTTTAATTTGTCTGTAACCTGCAATCAGGTCGATGTCGTTGTTGGCATGGATTTGCCACAGACTTTATCATCTTATCTAGCCGGTCTCAAAAGCAAGTACAGACATGAACTATTAAGGAAGGAGCGAAGAATTATCGAAGAAGGTGATATAGATTTTACATTGGATAACATCGACGATCACAACAAAATAGAGCTTTTTTTACGCTTTTTCAGAGAAAGTCGTAAAGATAAAAATAAATTTCTCACCCCGTCTATGGAAGCTTTTTTTAAAAATATAATCGAGGTAACACAAAAGCTAAATATCTTGAGAATGGGTATATTACAATTAAACTCAGTACCCGTAGCTGCCACGCTGTGCTTCCTTTATCAAAATGATCTCTATCTATACAATAGCGGTTATGATCCTGATTATCGATGGTTGAGTGTTGGTCTATTATCCAAATATTATTGTATAAAACGAAGTATCGATAATAATCTGAGAAGATTCGATTTTCTCAGAGGGGGTGAAAAATACAAATTTCACCTCGGAGGTAAAGAGGTTCCACTTTATCGCTGCATAATCAGTAACGGGTAAATGCGCGATGTCTGATAATAACAGGTTGCGTATCGCTATGTTAAGTCTTCACAGCTGCCCATGCAGCAAACTGGGCAGCCGTTATACCGGTGGAATGAACATATATATTAAAAATCTATCAGAGCAACTTGAAAAAAATGGACATTATGTAGATATTTACACGTGCTCACACGAACGGAGCGAAGACTGTAATTCTATAATCTCAATGAATAATGTCAATCTCATCCACATTCCGATCGAAGATTTTTCTACAATCGATGAGGATAGACTTTATAGGAACGTGGCGGTGATGGCTGAGTCGATTATTTTATACAGCACATTTAAAAACTTACATTACGATATTATTCACAGCCATTACTGGCTATCCGGTATGGTGGGTTCTGTTTTGAAAGAATTTTGGAACATACCACATGTTACTATGTTTCACACGCTTGCGAGAATAAAAAATGAAGTGTCACCCGGCTATATTGAACCATCATTTCGTATCATTGCGGAAGAAAACGTTATGGGATCCTGCGATCTTATTATTGCGTCAACCGAAAAGGAAAAAGCATATTTGATCGATAAATATCGAGCATTAGATAGCAAAATTACTGTTATACCCTGCGGTGTAAATACGGATTTATTTAAACCGGTTAATAAAGACCTGGCCCGAAAGTTGAGCGGTATCAAATCATCGCCAAATATATTATTTGTTGGACGTGATGATCCTATTAAAGGCCTGGATAATCTGCTTATGGCTTTGAGTCTATTAAAAATGGCTGATGGTTTTACACTGACTATAATCGGCGGAGATGATAGTTCTCTATTTTCTATTAGAAATACCCTTCGTCAAAAATGTAACTCGATTTTATCCGATCATATCAACCTGATAGGGCCGGTACCGCATGAACAGATGGTTTCATACTACAATACAGCCGACTTTTGTGTAATCCCTTCATATTACGAAAGCTTCAGCCTGGTGGCACTTGAGTCAGTCGCTTGCGGAGTTCCTGTATTATCAACTGATGTTGGAGATGTCAGGCACATATCAGCCTCCTGCCCATCATGTATTATCATATCCAGTAACAATCCTGATACTATTGCCAGAGGAATAAAGGATATGCTGAACATAAAAAAAGAAACCAATTATAAATCTATACCAGATCATTATAGATGGAGAAATATCGTAAACAAAATTATCCAGCATTATTTTGAACTGAGATTACAAGTTTATAAAGAGAAAACGTCCGCGCAAAAACTATTACGGAAATAACCACTGTTTTTTATTTTAATTAGAGGGTACTCCTATGTTTCAACATTATGACATTATGGTAATAGCTCCACACCCCGATGACCCCGAGTTTGGAGCAGGTGGAACTGTAGCTAAATGGACAGCCGAGGGCAGAACCACTATTTATATCATATGCACAAATGGTAATAAAGGAACTGAAGATCCCGACATGACGCCTGAAAAATTAAGTGCAATCAGAAAAGAGGAACAGAAAGAAGCTGCCAGAATACTTGGTGTGTCACAGGTTATTTTCCTCGAATATGATGATCAAACACTCGAAGATACAGCTGATTTTCGTAAAGAGATAGTCCGGTACATAAGGATGCATACTCCCTACATTATAATAGCACCGGATCCATATCGCAGATATATCTGGCACCGTGATCACCGTATAACCGGGCAGGTTGTCTTGGATGCTGTTTTCCCGTATGCGCGTGACAGACTTGCCTATCCTGAATTTATCACGGCAGGTCTCCAGCCTCACAAGGTAAAAGAGGTTCTCCTATTCGGGTCAGAAAGCCCCAACTACTATGTTGACGTTCATGCAACGTTCCAATTGAAAATCTCCGCTCTGTACTGTCATAAAAGTCAGGTAGCCAAATTTCAGCCTGATTGGGAGGAGAATTATAAAAAGATGCTGGCTAAATTAGGTGAAAGCTGCAATTACGAACTGGCCGAGGCATTCTACAGGGTAATATTGCCACCGTAATAAATCGAATTTTTTTATATAAATAAAGGGCTTTAAGTTTAAAGCCCTTTATTTATATATTAATATCGTTTTATGCCTTGCCGATTTTATACATCCTGGTGCCGCAGGTCGGGCAAACACCCTGATGTGCCGGTTTTCCATTCTTCAATGTGACAGCTTTAGTATTCTTCATCTCCTTTTTCGCCCGGCACTTCATACAATACCCTTGCATTTAATACTTCCTCCCTTTTTATTTATAATAGATCCAGCATATCGTATTTGAAGTATCGCGGTCAATACTATCAATTTTTACTTTCGTCCTATGACCATCGTACTATTCGTTATGAACGGCAATCGAAATAAATCTAAGAAGACCATTTTTCTGCCAGATTGCCAATATAAGGAAGTTTAAACTTCTCTCCCTGATAAGCTTTAATCATCAATAATATCCACAGTACCATAGCAATTATCCATACAAGAAAATTAAGGAATGGTATCCACGATAAAACAGTTGCGGCACCGAAGGTAATAATAGACTGCATGGAATGGAACTTAACGAATTTGCTGTCTTTTTCAATCAGAAAAAATATCAGGCCCGTAACCCAACCAGCCACATAACACAGAAGACCAGCCACATTTTCTTCAAGATCCGTAGACGATTTTGCCACTTTTCAACCTCCTCAAAATAATGCAGTTAGATTATGCTCAGTTATAGCCCATGTCAATGCTAGATTTAAGTCAGGTGTCATCAATAGATCACTATTAAATCCATAATTTTAGCGAAATCGCCTTAATCTAGCGATCAAATAAACAGCCATACCTATTAATATTGCACCGATAACCATAACAATTATGGCCCACAAGGGTACCTCTTCTGCCCGTGTATAATTTTCGGGTGCGGGTTGCGCGGCCATCGGTTCTGTATGGAAAGTAAATAGAGCACTAACATCGCTAGGCACTGGTTCAATTGCGGCAACCTGCCAGAAATAAGTCGAATCGTAATCAAGCGTGCCTTTAAGTTCGTATGAAGTGGTGGCAGTAAATGTTTCAACTACTACATTCTGCAGATAAGAATCTTTCGCAAGGATAAATCTATATTTTGTTGTATTGGGATATCCCGACCAGCTAAAAGACATATTTTTAACAGGGCAGGCTGAGCACCCATTAACAGGAGATAGGGGCTGTATTCCATAATATTCATTCCTGACTGCGTAACCCGGTTGTACGATCAATGGACGTGGCTCTGACCATGGACCGAGAACATATTGACCTGTGGCAGCCTGTCTTACACGCACTCTCCAATAATATGTATGCCCAGCTTCAAGATTTCCGGGAGGGTACACAAAAGCCGGTGCTGTGACATCCGCCGGCAACATAACTCCAGAATCGTATACTTTAAGGGTGAAACCAGGATCCCTGGCTATTTGTACCTGATATTGTTTGGACAGACATAACTGTTCCCATGTCATATCGATCGAAGCATTACGACCCGTAACTGGATCAACGCCTATTGTATCATCAAGGGGGGAAGCTGTTTTTAAAGAAACGTCCAAGGTTAGATATCTTGCTCTTAAACCAGCATTATTGAAAGCCGTTAGCTTATATGTGGTAGTGTAAGACGGATTTATCTGTAATTGTCCCGATGGAGCAACTTCACCTATGCCATGATCGATGTTTATTTTCAAGGCATTTTTGACTTCCCATGAAAGTATTGCTCCATTACCCGACTCTATACTTTGTGGCGAAACTGAAAAATTTATTATCACCGGTATAATTTCAGATTCCAACACGCTTTCTGCATTAACGGGTGAACCTGCTATAAAATTTACTGGGATCAAGATGGATATGAATACAAAGCAAAGATATTTAAATATATTCAATAATCGTTTATGTAAAGAGCGAACCATAATCCTGTCTTCCTCCACTAACAAACTCCTATATACTTATACTATAGCTCAATTAGCTGTAAAAATGAACTATGCTCTCATAAAATGCTTTCCCGTTTCAGATAGTCATAATATTCTGTAAGTTTTACCAGTACGCGAGCGGCGCGCTTACCTGAGGCATAATCATAATGATGGTCAATCATTTTTACCTGTTCTTCGGTAAAGGTGGTAGTTATAACCGGTTTATCGTAACTTTTTATCCAATATGCTACCATTGCCCTCATAAAGCTTATAATCATATCATTGATTATCTCAATCCTCGACCTTCCGCTACCGGATATCATCGCTTTACCGCCGGCAAGATCGAGCAAATCATCTATCAGATCATCCTTAATCAAGCCATAATTTCTCGCCTGTATTACCATATCTGCCATTTGATTGATTTCCATTGTGTCACTGATACCCAGAACCATCCCCAGCATTGAGACGAGTTGTCGTATAGATTTATCCATTTGCCGAATATCTGGTGATTTCACCGATTCAATTACTGGTATTATTGCCTGGAGTGCAGCATCGCGTTCTGCCGATTCCTCGGTTTTTCTATATGTCTCGGTTTGAGAGCGCTGCTGCAGTATCAGTGAGCCGAAAAGTGTAAAACCACCAAATCCCATAAAAATCAAGGAATCCACCGAAGGAAGTTCCAGCAACTTCAGGGGAGCTGTAAGATACGCGATAAAGTTACGATCGCCGGCAGGATCAACGGGATTCTGGCGGCTCCATCTGGGAGGGAATATCTTATCCAGCTCTTCAACCGTTTTATCCGGCAACTTAACAACATTAAGGCCATCTTCTTCACAAGCCTGGGCACAGAGCACACCGTAACTTCCGCCGGGTGTGATAATGGCTACATTTTTCCCCTTTGGCAGAGGTTGTGTTAACAAGCCGATGGCCACATCCAGCATTTCTTCCGGACTCTCCACTCTCAATGCGCCCATCTTTTTAAAGGCAGCATCATATACCTCATCCGTGCCGGCAAGTGCCCCTGAATGCGACTTAATAGCCTTTGCAGCCACTTCAGTTTTTCCGGGTTTCAGTATAA
>DAOTVU010000034.1:0-4827 GCA_034436215.1 Dehalococcoidia bacterium | reverse complement strand
AAAGAAATATAAAACAGGAGGTTACAATGGCTGAAGCCCGAACAGACATCGCACCTGCCGGATGGCAGGTCACCGCAACCACGATAGAGTGTGATATGGTCAATGATTACGTGACCATCATGGTTAACAAGGATTGGTCATGTAAATGCACCTGGTGGTCGCGGAATAAAAAAGTTGCAGAAGAGGATCCCAAGCATAAATTTTCCAAGGAGATAAAGGCGAAGATCTCCCGCTGTCAGGGACCCGATTGCAAACATGTCATCGGATACCGGGATAAATTGATTGCAGAGGAAACAGCCGTTAAAAAATAATTTATGCGACAGGAAAGATTTACCGAGCAGGCGCAGGAGGTACTGGCTTTTTCCCAGCAGCTTGTGGGGCGTTTCCGCAACTCCATGTGGGACGTAGAGCACATTTTTCTGGCATTGCTGGAACAGCAGAATGGCCTGGCGGTTGAGATTTTGAAGAATATCAACGTCAATATCACTGCTCTGAAGAAGCGCCTTACCGACCTGCTCAACAGTTATCCCAAGATAGCCGAGCAACCGCGTACGGCTATTGGCGGGGTACAGATATATCCCACACCGAGGGTAGCACAGGTGCTTCAGGCTGCCATTGGCGAAGCGGACAGGCTTAACGACGAATTTGTTGGCGTGGAGCATCTTCTGATAGCTATTGCCAGCGAGGCCGGCGGCGATTCAGTGCGCTTGCTTAAGGAGTTTGATATCGATCAGGAGAAGATCTATCAATCCCTGCTGAGTATCCGCGGCAGCCACAGAGTGGACGACCCCCGTGCCGAAACGAAATACAGATCGCTGGAAAAATACGGGCGTGACCTTACGGAGCTGGCACGTCAGAATAAGCTCGACCCGGTTATCGAGCGTGAAGAAGAAATAAAACGCGTCATGCAGGTGCTTATCAGACGAACCAAAAATAACCCCGTGCTGATAGGTGAGGCGGGTGTGGGCAAGACGGCTATCGCCGAAGGTCTGGCGCTAAAAATAGTATCCGGAGACGTCCCCGATTCATTAAAGGGCCGCCGGGTAATTGCGCTGGATATGGGTGCACTGGTGGCCGGAAGCAAGTTCAGGGGTGAGTTCGAGGAAAGGCTCAAGGCGGTTATGGATGAGGTTCGCCAATCTCGTGGTGATATCATCCTCTTTATCGATGAAATGCACACCGTGGTGGGGGCCGGTGCGGCTGAAGGTGCCATTGATGCCAGCAACATGCTTAAACCCGCCCTGGCACGTGGTGAGTTGCAATGCGTCGGCGCTACTACGGTGGATGAATACCGCAAGCATATCGAACCGGATAAGGCACTGGAGAGGAGGCTTCAACCCGTATATGTTGGCGAACCCAGTGTAGAAGCGACCATTCAGATGCTGAAGGGTCTGCGCCCCAGGTATGAGGCTCATCATAAGGTGACCATTACCGATGCCGCCATAGAAGCCGCCGTTAAATTGAGCAAGCGCTATATCACGGAGCGCTTTCTACCGGATAAGGCGATCGACCTTCTGGATGAAGCGGCCAGCAAGCTGCGTATAGATATAGAAAGTGCACCGGCAGAAGTAAAACAGATGGAGCAAAAAATCCAGCTATTGAACGAAGAAGAGACTGCGGCTTCACAGAAGGCCGACTATGAAAAGGCCGCTCAGATAAAACAGGAAAGGCTCCGGTTGGAAGAGGAGTGGAAAAAGGCCAGAGAAAAATGGCTGCAGGAGAAAAAGCTGGATAACGAGGTTGATGAAGAGACCATCGCCGAGCTGGTGGCCAAGCAGACGGGAATACCGGTAGCCAGCCTCAAAGAAGATGAGTCAACAAAGCTCATACACATGGAAGAACGGCTGCATGAACGAATCGTTAACCAGGAAGAAGCCATATCGGCTATATCCGAAGCGGTTCGAAGGGGTCGTGCGGGGTTGAAAGACCCGCGGAGGCCTATTGGTAGCTTTATCTTTCTGGGTCCGACGGGTGTGGGTAAAACCGAAGTTGCCAGGGCGCTGGCACAGTTCCTGTTTGATGATGAAGACGCCATGATTCGGATCGATATGTCCGAATTTCAGCAGGAGCATACCGTATCCAGGCTGATAGGCGCCCCGCCCGGCTATGTGGGCTATGAAGAAGCCGGCCAGCTTACCGAAGCGGTAAGACGGCGTCCGTTCCGTGTCGTGCTCTTCGACGAAATAGAGAAGGCGCACCCCGATGTGTTTAATATCCTGTTGCAGATGCTGGAAGACGGCAGACTGACGGATGGTCACGGCCGGACCGTCAGCTTTAAGGAGACGGTCATCATCATGACCAGCAATCTGGGCATGAAGGAGTTCAAACAGCATGCCCGCAGGAGCATCGGCTTTAATATGCCTCAGACCGGGGAGGAGAAGCAGGAATGGGAACAGCTTAAGCGCGTTATCGACAACGAGCTGAAAAAAACCTTCCGACCCGAATTCCTCAACCGGATTGATGAGATCATCATCTTCCATCCGCTTACCGAACAGCACCTCAAGCAGATAATCGAATTGTTGGTCAAGGATGTTGAAAAACTGCTGTCCGATCGTAATATAGTGCTTGAGCTTACGGATGAAGCCAAGGAATGGGTATTCCGCAAGGAATATGACCCCGAATACGGTGCGCGTCCGCTGCGCAGGGCTATTCAGCGCTATATCGAGAATCCGCTTTCGAGCAAAATCATTGCCGGTGAAGTAAAGGATGGAGATCGGGTTAGGGTATCCGTCGACAGGGATGCTCTGACATTTACCGTAACGGGTCATGAAGATACCTCCGCGGAGTCCGGCGAGGATGATGCCGCAGGTACCAGAAAAAAAAGAAAACCCAAGACGATAAAATAAGTGGAAATCGTTTCCCCTCAATACATTAGTAAACAGAAGCGCCGCAAGAGGCAGAATTATATGCTGATTGCGGCGTCTTTAGTTTTTACGGTCGTTTTATGTGTGCTGGTTGTTGTTTACTGGGCTGAGGTAACAAGGTTTTCTCGATACGGTTATATAGGTGATTTTATCATCGGTCTTCTGGCCGGAATAACCATCTTTGTTCCCGTACCCAGCGTGCTGGTCGTTTTCACGCTGGGTGCCGTGCTCAATCCCGTGCTGGTGGGCATCATCGCCGGTGCCGGTGAAACGCTCGGCAGCATGGTCGTGTATGCAACCGGCCTGAGCGGAGCACGAACTTTTCATGCACTCGATCATGGGGTTATGGAAAAATTCAGGGTCTGGATTAAAACCCGCGGGGCCTTTTCTGTTTTTGTCATGTCATCGATATTCAATCCGCTTTTCTATCCGTTTACAGCAATTGCGGGCATGATGCATTTCGGATGGTGGCGGTTTTTAATTTTATGTCTGGCGGGTAAATCACTGAAAAATATACTTGTTTCAGCTGCGGGCTTTTATGGAATGCAGGCTTTGATTGATCTTGTAGGAGGTAAACTGCCGGTATGACCCGAATGCCCCCACCGCGAAGCTGGTATATCACACTTCTGCTGGCTATCTTTCTCGGCTGGCTGGGTCTGGATCGTTTTTATATAGGACGCTACAAGGCCGGCTGGCTGAAGCTGGTGACACTGGGTGGGCTGGGCATTTGGTGGATTCTCGATATAATCCTGGTGGGCAGCGAATACCGCAAAGACCGGTGGTACCGCCCGCTGGTACATCAATGGTTCCCTGAATAAACGACATAAAGGAAAAATGAGTGAATAATGAGGAGAAGAAAAAAGCGGATTACGGCAACTGGGTCTCAAAGCGCCTCATTTATATACCCGCATTGCTGGCCGTAATTTTTCTGGTGCTATCGGTTTTTTCATATTTCTTTCTGATACTCTTCCTGCCCTTTCTCATCATATCAACATATTTCGCCTACGCATATTACCGGTTTTCACCGGCCGGAGGAGATATCCAGGCGAAGATCAGGGAGTTTGTGCTTGACAGGCTGGAATGGGATGGCAGGGGGACTGCTCTGGATATCGGCTGTGGTAACGGTGCACTGGCTGTACAACTGGCGAAGAAATATCCGGACGCCGATGTTATCGGAATAGATTACTGGGGAGGTAAATGGGACTATTCGCTCGGGGCATGTGAGAAAAATGCCGAGAAGGAGGGCGTCCTGAGCCGTATGCAGTTCCAGCGTGCCAGTGCGTCCAGGCTGCCCTTTGAAGACGGTTATTTTGATGCCGCTGTGAGCAACTTTGTTTTCCACGAGGTAAAAGATGCAGAAAACACCAGGGATGTGATTAAAGAGGCAATACGCGTTGTCAAAAAAGGCGGCTTTTTTGCCTTTCAGGACTTATTTCCCCTGAAGAAAATTTACGGTGATCTGGATAATCTGCTGGCGGAGATACAGAGCTGGGATGTTGATGAAGTTAAATATGTTGATACCAGCAACGCCGATTTCATCCCTGCCGCATTGAAGTTGCCTTTTATGGTAGGTGCCACGGGCATCATCTATGGACGAAAGTGAGCAGGTATAATTTGCGTTAATGGATAGTTTTTGCTAAATTAACTCATTGTTGTGGGGCTGTAGCTCAATTGGGAGAGCGTTTGACTGGCAGTCAAAAGGTAGTGGGTTCGAATCCCATCAGCTCCACCAACAGAAATTTGAATGTATCACCCTGAATTCATCCTCGGACTTTGCCTCGAATACTTCTTTCACCACTGTGGTCAGCCTACCACGAAGGATACCTTTTGTCCCCTTTTTATAAAGGCGCACCATCGCAGAAAAAGTCAGACCCATATCGATAATATTGTTTAATCTGGCCTCTTCAGCTTTGTCCGACATAATCATCTAATAAGACGTCTCACTAAACATGGCACCGCTATT
>DAOTVU010000033.1:0-33248 GCA_034436215.1 Dehalococcoidia bacterium | reverse complement strand
TGAGCCACAGCACCAAATTTGAAAGATGTTTGCAAAATGTTTGCAGAATGAAAAACGACAACACTTTATGTAAACATTTTAGCTACGAAATCGGTGTTATTTAGGGGGATGGTAGCGCATACCGGATTCGAACCGGTGATCTCTGCCTTGAGAGGGCAGCGTCCTAAACCCCTAGACGAATGCGCCCTGATAAATGGCTGGGGATCCAGGATTCGAACCTGGCCTCACGGATCCAGAGTCCGCTGTCCTACCGCTAGACTAATCCCCAGTGCCTACAGATTTTAACAAAGAAGCCATGTGGTATCAACCTGATAGCATTGACATAATTCTTTAAGTTGTTGAAATGTTAAAAAGTGGTAATATTACTTAATCGCATAGGTTATTATACCTGAAATGTCTGTACCCATATTTGAAATAATATGCTTTATAATCATTACCGGGCAGCATACCCCGATTCTCGGGTCTATTGACAAATACGGTAAAATAATTACAATTATTAATAAATAATTATACAAGGAGGGGTTATTTATGCAGAAGACACTCGGTATCATCGGTTTCTGGGCCTTTGTTCTAGGTTTCGTTATTGCACTGGTTGCCGGAATTATTGCTCCCAAAAACGATATTGTTATAGTTGTATTGGTAATCCTTGGCCTCATTATCGGTTTCCTCAACATAACAGCCAAGGAATTTTTACTTTTCCTGGTAGCGACAATAGCATTGATCGTTTCAGGCAATGCGTTTGCACCGCTGACCATGCTGGGCATAGGAGGCTTTTTGGGTAACATACTCGGTTACGTTGCCACTTTGATGGCCCCTGCAGCAATTGTAGCCGCAGTCAAAGCATTATATGCAGCCAGTAAACCGGGCGATTAATCAGGAATCCCTGATAAATATAAAGGGAGCTGCTTGGATGTCCGAGCGGCTCCCTTTATATTTGCATAGAACAAACTAAATACCCATTCCGGTCACAGTTTATATACTACCGGCCATTCCTGGATGACCTTTTCTTTGAGATAATGTGCTCAGATAAAAACGGATTTTATATGTATGTGTCTGTGTGAGTACTTTTATGCATGCTAAATGTGCCGAATGTGGGGGAAAAATCGATTGTGACGATATCATCTGCGGCAATTGTCTGGCGGAGATAATAAACAAATTATATTTTAATAACCAGGCCATTCCTAAAAAAGGCAAAGCCAAGAAAACTATCGACAAACGGCCCCCAGATTACAGTCAGATCAAACATATCTAAGCTTAATATTATACGGATAATATATCTTCCAGTGTTTTGCAGTTTTATAATCTACTCCACCAATTAATTAAGCTTCTACCGGATTATAATAGAGCTCAAAATTTATGGCAAATTGACATATCTGCTACAATAATTAAACAAAATTGAGCTGCAGTTTTACTTATGAACAAAAGGCTAAATAATACCAATTTCACCTGGAAACCTATCATGGCAGGGATACTCGATGTTGTATCAGGCGCTATAGGAATGGTAGGCAGCCTGTACTTTTTCATATTAAGCCAGCTTTTTCGCACCATACACGAGGTTCTCAAGATCGACCCCCAGGTAATTCAGAAAACAGAAGAGACTATTTCACGGATAATAGCCATTCCTTTTGTGCTTGTTTTCGTCGGTATAATATCAATAATAGGTGGGGTTTATGCCCTGCAAAGAAGGATATGGATACTTGCTTTTATAGGCGCACTTGCCTCCTGCATTGTATTTCCGGTATTCGGCATACCGGCACTTATCATCACATCCCTGGCAAGGGAAGAGTTCATTTAATCCGCCATTAAATATACAGGGTCAAATTGGTAGATATAAAATCCTTTCAAGAAAAACTGAACTTAACTTTTGAAAATCTATCTCTGCTGAAGCAGGCTCTGACTCACGCATCGTATATAAACGAAAACCCCAATTCCGAAATCGCAGATAATGAGCGAATGGAATTTTTAGGTGATTCGCTGCTAAATTTTATTATTGCAGACCTTCTTTATTATTATTTTCCAAACTGGTCAGAAGGCAGGCTTACTGAAATCAGGATTTCATTCATAAGACAGGATAAACTGGCAGAAAAGGCTATGGGCTTAAATTTAGGCGAATATCTGTTACTGGGTAAAGGAGAGGAAATGGGTGGCGGCAGATCGAGATTAAACAATCTGGCAAATGCTTTTGAAGCGCTCATAGCCGCGATTTACCTGGACAGGGGCATAGAAGTAACCCGCAACTTTATAAAGGACTGCTTCCAAAAGGAAATACAGGATATCCAAAACGGACATCCGTTAATTAACTATAAGGCTTGGCTTCAGGAGATTACACAGGCTCGTTTTAAATGTCTGCCAGATTACGAGACTATTGAAGCAGTAGGCCCTGACCACGATAAAGTCTTCTTTGTATCTGTCTCAATTGGCGATATAGTCCTGGCCGTTGGATCTGGTAAGAACAAGAAAACTGCTCAAGTTGAAGCAGCACATAGCGCTTATAACAAATTGATGGAGCACCCTGAATTATTTAACATGCGTAATTCAGAATGATGACCTCCATTTCAGAAGGTAATGCCCCTGCTTTTAATTCTATCTCTCCGCTTTTTATCTCTTTGTAATTTTGCCGTCCCCTTACAAAATCATCTACACCATACTTAAGCCACTGGCATTGGCTGGTTTTATAATGCATCGGTATAACAATAGACGGCTTGATATCATCGCATAGATGTGAGGCCGATGATGCGTCAATGGTAAAAACACCGCCAATAGGAATAAGTAGAACATCTACTTTGCCCAATCTATCCAGCTCCGACTTATTCAGCCTGTGGCCAAGATCTCCCAAATGACACACATTAATACCGTCAACATTAAAACAAAATACCAGATTGGGCCCTCTTTCTTTGCCACCCGATTCATCATGCCATGTTGATATCGTTCTGATTCCGATATCTTTTATTTTTCGATCGCCGGCCGTCTTGATAATAGAAGGGTGCCCCTTTATAGGTGCAACATGATTATGATCAAAATGATCGTGGCTGACAGTTACTATATCCGCCTCGTGACTGACCTCAGCATAGCTTAAATTCTTATCCGAAGCGAAAGGATCGGTAATAATCCTTGTGCCGGATTCGGATGTAATGAGAAAGCAGGCATGCCCAAGCCATTTAATCTTCATATCTAACCTCCTCTTTAATTATTTAAATCCATCGCAAGCTGTATTAAAGTTCTCACACCAAAACCGGTTGCCCCTTTTACAAGAATCCCTTTATTTTTCTCCGCCATAAAAGGACCTGCGATATCAAGATGTACCCAGGGTTTATCTTCAACAAATTCCTGCAGGAAAAGTGCTGCTGTAATGGCACCACCATATCTTCCACCGCTATTTTTAATGTCTGCTATATCGCTTTTATTCAATTCCTTATATTCTTGCGGCAAAGGCAACTGCCACAGCATTTCGCCGGCTGTCTTGCCGGCATTCAAAACTTTTAATGCAAATTCTTGATTGTTAGTAAACAGGCCAGCGTACATATCGCCCAGCGCTACGTGGCATGCTCCGGTAAGTGTGGCCAGATCAATTATTGGCGAGATACCCTGTTTCACCGCATAGGATAGGGCATCAGCCAGTATTAATCTTCCTTCGGCATCCGTATTTACCACTTCTACAGTCCTGCCACTATAGGATTTAATAACATCACCCGGCTTAAGGGCATTTCCTCCAGGAAGATTCTCCGTAGCGGGTACAATGGCAGTCACATTAAGCTTTAACTTCAATTCCGCAATGGCTCCGATAGCAGCAATTACATCGGCTGCACCCGCCATGTCACCTTTCATATCAGCCATAAATTCCTGTGGCTTCAATGAAATTCCGCCTGAATCGAATGTAAGCCCTTTTCCTATAAAACCAACCGTACCAGTATTTGTATGATCACCTTTATATTTAATTATAATAAACCTTGGCTCCTGCCTGGAACCTTTAGCAACACCGAGCAAACCGCCCATTGCCAGTTCTTCTATTTCGCGATATCCCAACACGGTTATTTCCAGATTATGCTTTTCTGCTACAGAGCGAGCGATCTCAGCCATTATGGACGGCGTCATATAGTTTGCCGGTTCATTCACCATGTCACGTGCCAGCACAGTCGCTTCAGCCATTATTCTGCCCTTTTCCAGACCCAGCTCTATATCATTAAGCTTCGATCTATCATTTTCCAGAATAGTTAATTGCTCTATATCACGCTCTTCATCATCGCGGGTAATGTGTTTATTAAATCTATAAGATCCCAGTAAAACCCCCTCCACAATGGCCTGAGCAGCAGTAACAGCATTCAACCCGCCACTACCTCCACCATGTAATATGGTGGCCACTTTCAGGCAATTATATTTCCTCAGCTGTCTTACAGCATCACCCATTAAATTGCGTAATTTTAATTCATCGAACTCTTCCTTTTTGCCCAATCCCACCACAGTCACAAGGTCTGCCAGTATTCTACCAAGGGTGTGTATGATAATAACATCACCGGCTTTACCCTTAATTTCGCCTTTTTTTAACATAGCCGATATAATGCCATTTAATTCACTATCTACCGCAGCAGTTGCACCACCCGGCTTTTCTGTACCTTCAAATACATTAACTATGATAGCATCACACTTAAATTTGTTTATATCTCCAGCCTTAACTTCAAATTTCAATGTTACCTCCGATAAGATAATGAAATATTTACCCAAACAATCACAAACAGTTATTTTAATCAAATTTTCAATAATATCAAGTTATCTTGTATAACCACGCAGAATTGGAAATTTGCATTAAAAAGATTAAGATGATAGAATTTAGAAAATGACCTTTAAGTCAGCCCGGTGAGGCTGGCAAGGGAATGATGAATCAAGTTTCATCATTGCAATCGGTAGTTGGGATTAGCTTGTTACTAACCTCTTGCCAGCTCAGGCGAGAGGTTTTTTTATGTCTGAAAAAGTACTATTGAATTCATCGGATATCGAAAGGGCACTAGTTCGTATAGCTCATGAAATCCTCGAGCGTAACAAGGGTGCCACCGACATTGCCTTTGTGGGTATTAAAACACGTGGTGTACCGCTTGCCCAGAGATTAGCCCGCATTATCCAGGGGATGGAAAAGGCGGAAATACCGGTTGGTTCTCTTGATATCACCCTATACCGGGATGATGTCTCTTCCCTCGGATTTAAACACGTTGTGCAACAGACATATGTTCCATTTGATATAACCAACAAACATGTAATCCTGGTAGACGATGTTTTTTATACCGGACGCAGCATCCGTTCAGCTATGGATGCATTGATGGATCTTGGCAGACCGAGAACTATTCAGCTGGCTGTTCTAATAGATCGGGGGCACCGTGAGCTTCCCATTCGTGCTGATTTTGTCGGGAAAAATATACCCACGGCAAGAAACGAATCTATAAAAGTATTCCTGAGTGAGGTTGATGCAGTTGATAAGGTCACTGTGGTAAAGCGGGAGGAGGTTAATGATGACAACCAAAACTTCTAAAGCAGATCAAATCGGAGAAGATTCCCTGAATAAAGTAACCATATCTTGCTGGCGACATAGAAATATACTGGATCTTGACGACTTTTCACAAGATGAGATCAGTCTCGTTTTTGAAATAGCAGACAGCATGATAGATATTCTTTCAAGAAAGGTTAAGAAGGTTCCGACCTTGAGGGGTAAGACCATCGCTACCATGTTTTATGAGCCCAGCACCAGAACCAGGTCATCATTTGAAATCGCTGCCAAATATTTAAGTGCGGATACCGTGAGTCTTGATGCCGCTAAAAGCAGTGTGGCAAAAGGTGAATCTCTTATCGATAGTCTTCGCACTTTACAGGCACTTAAGGTCGATGTCATTATAATCAGACATCCGAGTTCGGGAGCGCCTTATACAGCAGCGGAACATCTAAATATACCCATTATTAATGCCGGTGACGGCTGCCATGCTCATCCTTCTCAAGGACTCCTGGATTTATACACTATGAAACGCAACCTGGGAAGTCTTAAAGGGAGAAAGGTAGTCATCATCGGTGACATTTTGCACAGTAGAGTAGCCAGATCATTTATATGGGGAACACGATTTTTCGAAGTTAACCTTGTTTTATGCGGTCCTCCACCCCTTATACCGGAGGGGTTTAAAGATATGATCGGTCGTCTCGAGCTCAATCACGTTACTGTAGAACACAACCTGAATAAAGCCGTTTTAAATGCCGATGTTATTATGCCCCTTCGCATACAAAAAGAACGTCAACAAAGCGGCCTTATCCCATCGATACGTGAGTATGTACAGCAGTACCAGCTGGATCAAAACAGATTGTACAAAGCCAAGCCGGGTGTTTTGATAATGCATCCTGGCCCCGTGAACGAGGGGCTAGAAATAACACGGGAAGTAGCCTACAGCTCAAAATCGTTAATCGAGCAGCAGGTAACCAATGGAGTTGCCATCAGGATGGCCCTTTTATACCTCGTAGCGGGAGGGGAAAATAAGTGACAGAAAGCACACAGTTAATTAAAAATACAAGATTAATCGATCCTGGTCAGAATATTGATGCGGAATTAGACATACTTATCATCAATGGTTTTATAAGCCAAATCGGTAAAAACATACAGCCGGTCGAAGGAGTCAGATTAATTGATGCCAGCGGTTTAATAGCCAGTCCGGGGTTTATCGATCTGCATTGTCATCTCCGCGAACCCGGTTTTGAACAAAAAGAGACGATCGCTACAGGGGCAGCTGCCGCATTGCACGGCGGTTACACTACTATATGCTGTATGCCTAATACCGATCCACCTCTTGATAACGAAGCCACAGTTAACTATGTAAAAATTACAGCGTCAAACACTGCACCGTATATCAACATACTTCCTATAGGATGTATCACCAAAAAACGCATGGGAGTGGAACTAGCGGACCTGTTTGAGCTGGCTAATTCCGGCTGCGTAGGCTTCAGTGATGATGGCAATCCGGTAAGCAATTCAAGGCTCATGTTTACAGCGATGCAGTATATTTCCAGCTTTGGTTTAATCGTTATAGATCATTGTGAAGATTTAGACCTCAGCAGGGGAGGACAGATGCATGATGGTTGGGTTGCAGCCAGACTTGGTCTAAAAGGCATCCCTGCAGCAGCCGAAGAATCGATAGTCGCAAGGGATATAGCACTTGCCGAAGCTACCGGCGTACGGCTGCATTTAACCCATATAAGTACTAAAGGCTCGGTTGAGCTCATCCGCAATGCAAAAAAACACGGTGTCAATGTTACAGCGGACGTTACTCCACACCATCTAACTCTTAGCCACAAACGCATTATACAGAAAAATTCCGATAGTTTATCTGAAATTGCTTACGATACAAACGCAAAGGTTAATCCTCCGCTAAGAACAGAGGAAGACATTGAAGCTTTAATAGATGGGATTAAAGACGGCACAATTACTGCTGTTGCCACCGATCACGCACCACACACTACAGAAGATAAGGCCTGCGAATTTGATACGGCCGCCAGTGGTATAAGCGGTTTTGAAACATCGGCAGCAGTATTACTTTCGCTTGTACATAAGCAAAAGTTATCTCTAAATACCCTGATCAAATGTCTCACCACCGGCCCGGCCTCTATTTTAAACCAGCCCGGGATAAGCGGAACGCTCAAGATCGATCAACCGGCAGATTTAGTACTGATCGACCCAGATAAAGACTCGCTGATAACACCCAGTATGCTGGTTTCAAAAGGGAAAAATAATCCTTGGATAGGACAGGTTTTAAAAGGCATGATAATGGCCACTTTTTACCATGGCCATATAGCTTATATAAACGACGAACTACGAGATGGGAAATAATGACTAATAAAAAAGCAATCCTGGTTCTGGCAGATGGCACCTTTTATGAGGGTACTTCTTTCGGCGCAGCCGGAACAGCTTCAGGTGAAATAGTATTTGCTACCAGCATGACCGGCTACCAGGAAATGCTAACCGATCCTTCATTTGCGGGACAAATAGTAGTACCGACGTACCCCTTAATAGGCAATTACGGCTTTAATTACAATGATATAGAATCAAATAAGATTCAGGTCAGAGGATTTGCTGTACGTGAATATTGCCAGATTCCAAGCCACTGGCAATCAAAAGGCTCCATCGCTGAGTATCTTAAAACCAATGGTGTGCTGGGTATCAGTGATATAGACACCCGCAGTCTAACACGCCATCTAAGGTCTCTCGGAGTTATGATGGGTCTGATATCCAGCGAACTTACCGTTGCTGAATCGATGCAGGAGCTTAAAAGACTCACTCCCTATGAAGCTATCGATTTTGTAAAGGAAGTGTCTTCTACCAATAGCTACAGCTGGCCAAGCAATGAAAGTTTACCTGCAGCATATAAAATTATCGTTGTTGATATGGGGTTGCGCTACAATATAGCACGCATTCTGAGCAGATTGAATTGTGCAGTAACCGTTGTTCCCTGTACAACCAACGCAGATCAAATATTCGAACTAAAACCAGACGGTGTCGTCCTGTCACCCGGTCCCGGTGATCCAGCGTTGCTTAACTATACACTTGATCTGGTCAAAACCATCCTTGGTAAGTTGCCGGTTATGGGCATTTGTTTAGGACATCAATTGATAGGAAAAGCATTGGGTGCAGAAACTTTCAAACTCAAATTTGGACACAGGGGTAGCAACCATCCCGTACGCGATCTGGAGACCGGTCGCATTCATATAACTACGCAAAATCATGGCTATGCTATAGCACAGGAAACACTCAAAGGGGGCCTGTCGGTCAGTCACATCAATATCAACGACGGCACCGTTGAGGGTTTGAAACACGATCAGTTACCATTTATTTCCATTCAATATCACGCCGAAGGTTCACCCGGACCACAGGACAATACATACCTATTTGACCGTTTCATTCAGATGATAAAGAAGGTAAAAGGGATTAAATGACAAAGCCAGCAAAAGTTCTTGTAATCGGTTCCGGTCCTATCATCATAGGCCAGGCTGCTGAATTCGACTACGCAGGGACACAGGCCTGCAAGGCGTTACGGGAAGAGGGTATTTTTACCATTCTGGTAAATTCCAATCCAGCCACAATCATGACCGATCAGGACATTGCAGATACCGTCTATATCGAACCGCTAACCGCCGAAGTCCTAACCAGAATAATAGCCAGAGAAAGGCCTGATGGTCTGTTACCTACTCTGGGTGGACAAACAGGATTGAATCTGGCTGTTGAACTGGCAGAAGCTGGCGTACTTGATAAATACGATGTTCGTTTGTTGGGTACACAGCTCGATAGCATAAAACAGGCCGAAGAAAGATCGCTATTCAAAAATTTAATGCAGACGATCGGAGAACCCATACCATCAAGCATGACGGTCAATTCGGTGGATGAAGCCATTATATTTGCTAAAAACATCGGTTTTCCATTGATTATAAGACCCTCATTTACACTTGGGGGGACAGGGGGCGGCATAGTCCGAAGCCTGGATGAGCTAAAAAATATCGTATCCAGCGGCCTAAATGCCAGTATGACTCATCAGGTACTGGTTGAACAATGCCTGCTCGGCTGGAAAGAGATCGAATATGAAGTAATACGAGACTCGGCAGATAACTGTATCACCGTATGCAATATGGAGAATATCGATCCTATGGGAATCCACACGGGTGATAGTATAGTCGTAGCGCCCAGTCAAACTTTAACCGATAGAGAATACCAGATGCTGCGCTCTGCCAGTCTGAAAATAATACGGTCACTTCGAATCGAAGGCGGTTGCAATATTCAATTTGCATTATCCCCATGTCCCATTGTGGCTGAAAAATGGGCCACCGACCAGGTCGAGATTAAAAATAGCCAGTACTATATCATAGAAGTAAACCCTCGTGTCAGCCGCAGTTCTGCCCTGGCCAGCAAAGCAACAGGTTATCCTATTGCCAGAGTCGCTGCTAAGATAGCGGTAGGGAAAAGGCTTGATGAAATACCCAATAAGATAACGGGTAAGACGATGGCGGCCTTTGAGCCAGCGCTCGACTACTGTGTTGTCAAAATCCCCAGATGGCCCTTCGACAAATTTATTACAGGCGATCGGTCACTTGGCAGTCAGATGAAGGCTACCGGCGAAGTTATGGCGATAGACCGCTGTTTCGAAGCAGCCTTCCAGAAGGCAGTTCGCTCTCTGGAATTTGGTAAAAGGTCGCTATTGTGGGAAGGTAAAGATTGGGGAAGTGACGGTACGCTGAATTCGTTTCCCCTTTATCCGAATGACCTGAGGATATGGGCAATTATGGCCGCTCTTAGACGTGGAAAATCGATAAATGAAATCTCCCAGTATACTGGAATAGACCCATGGTTCATTCACAAAATGTTTAATATTGTCGAGATGGAAAAACGGCTATTGGCAGAACCACTAACCCGGGAACTTCTATGGCAAGCTAAACGTTTGGGCTTCTCCGATATCCAGATAGGCACACTGGCTGACCGGCTACCGGAACAGGTCTGGCAACTTCGCAAGGACTGGCAGATAAAACCAGTATATAAAATGGTGGATACCTGTGCTGCTGAATTCGATGCAGAAACGCCATATTTTTACAGTACCTACGAAGATGAAAACGAAGCCATACCCATATCAGACCATAAGGCGGTGGTTATAGGTAGTGGACCAATACGCATAGGACAGGGAATAGAATTTGATTATTGCAGTGTACATTCGGCCTGGGCACTTCAGGAAGCAGGCTATAAAAGCATTATGGTTAACTCCAATCCAGAAACGGTATCAACCGACTTCGATACCAGTGACAGGCTATATTTTGAAGCTCTTGATGAAGAGAGCGTCCGGCATGTAATCGAAAATGAGTCTTTTACCGAAAAGCGTTATATAGACACACCGTCTATTCTGCAGTTCGGCGGTCAGACAGCTATAAATCTAGCAGAGTCCTTTTCAGCTAACGGTATGACAATTATAGGTTCATCAGCTGAAGCCATTGATATCGCCGAAGATCGCCGTAAATTTGAAAGCTTTTTAAATCACCTCGGCATTCCACAACCACCAGGCGCTGGCGTAACTTCTCTCAAAGAAGCAATATCTGTTGCCGGGATACTGGGATTCCCGGTTCTGGTACGACCGAGTTATGTACTTGGCGGCCATGCGATGGAGATTGTTAACAATGAAGAAGAGCTTACCAAATATATTAACCGCGCACTTGACCTGAGCAGTAAACATCCGATTCTAATAGATAAATATTTTGAAGGGAAAGAGGTCGAAGTGGATGCGGTTTGCGACGGAATCGATGTTCTCATACCGGGAATTATGGAACATATTGAGAGAGCCGGGGTACACAGTGGTGATTCCATAGCTGTTTATCCGGGTTTAAATCTAACCAGCCGGGAGGTGGATATACTGGTAGACTACACTGTCAAGATCGCTCTTGATCTTAAAGTTAAGGGCCTGCTGAATATACAATTCGTAATTATGCCTGCGCACATCAATGAAGAATCATCCATATATGTATTGGAAGTGAATCCCCGTGCAAGCAGAACAATACCTTTCATTTCGAAAGTAACGGGTATACCAATGGTAAAATTGGCTACTAAAGTCATGCTCGGTATCAGTCTAAAAGAACAGGGCTTCGGTACAGGTCTCTATCGCAAGCGGCGCTTGATAGGAGTAAAAGCCCCGGTTTTTTCTATGTCGAAACTTGCCGGTGTAGACACCTACCTTGGACCCGAAATGAAATCAACCGGCGAGGTTATGGGTATCGATCATACATTTGAAAACGCTATGGCTAAAGCTCTGATAGCTGCAGGCCTTATATTACCCCAAAAAGGGAACCTGCTCTTCAGTATAGCCGATAAAAATAAAAAAGAGGCCCTTCCCATTATTTCCGGCTTTTATAAACTGGGTTATGGATTGTATGCAACGGAAGGTACAGCTAAATTCATTGAACAAAATGGCATGCAAGTAATAACTGCAGGTAAAAAACTCAGCCAGGGAAGCCCCAATATTATCGACATAATCGAATCCGGGCAAGTCATGGGGATTGTCAATACAATAACCGGTGGTCGCAGTGAATTACAGGATGGATTCCACATCCGCCGCACCGCCGTGGAGCACAAAATCCCCTGTTTTACTTCACTTGATACCGCTCGTATCGCTCTAAAAACTCTTGTTGCCGGAAGGTCGAATTATAATGTAAAGCCATTAAGCGAATATCTCGGCTGAATTAAAATTCAAATAATGGAGGAATAATTTGCCCCGTAGATCAGATATTAATAAGATCATGATAATAGGTTCCGGACCTATCGTCATCGGACAGGCTTGCGAATTCGACTATTCCGGCACTCAGGCCTGTAAAGCGCTTAAACAACTCGGCTATGAAATAGTCCTGGTCAATTCCAATCCAGCAACTATAATGACCGATCCGGGAATGGCACATGTGACTTATATCGAACCGCTAACGGCCGAGACGATGGAGAAAATCATAGAAAAAGAACGTCCGGATGCTCTTCTGCCAAACCTTGGCGGACAATCGGGGTTAAACTTGAGCTCTGAGCTGGCTCAATCGGGAGTTCTTGACCGCTACGGTGTAGAAGTAATCGGTGTAGACGTTAATGCCATCCGCAGCGGTGAAGATCGAATAGCCTTTAAGGAGACTATGCAATGTCTTGGCATAGATATGCCAAAGAGTGAAGCAGTCTACAGCGTAGAAGATGCCGAGAGGATTGCAGCAGAGCTCGGCTACCCCGTTGTAATCCGTCCCGCCTATACTCTTGGTGGGACAGGCGGAGGACTTGTTTATAATGTCGAAGAACTACGCACTGTAGCCAGTAGAGGCATCGCAGCAAGCCTGATTGGGCAGGTATTGATTGAGGAATCGGTGTTGGGCTGGGAAGAACTTGAACTCGAAGTTGTACGCGATGCTAAAAATCAGATGATAACTGTATGTTTTATTGAAAACGTTGACGCAATGGGTGTTCATACAGGTGATTCATTCTGTGTCGCACCCATGCTGACCATCGATGCCAAACTGCAAAGGCGGCTGCAGGACTATTCATATAAAATCGTTGAGGCAATACGGGTAATCGGAGGGACCAATATACAGTTTGCCCACGATCCCAATACAGGCCGTGTAGTGGTAATTGAAATTAATCCGAGAACATCACGCTCTTCTGCACTTGCTTCTAAAGCTACCGGCTTCCCCATTGCTCTAATATCAGCCAAGCTGGCCGCAGGGTTGACTCTGGATGAAATACCTTACTGGAGGGACGGGACTCTGGAAAAATATACTCCCTCGGGAGATTATGTGGTAGTAAAATTTGCCAGATGGGCTTTCGAAAAGTTTAAGGATGCGGAAGATCGCCTTGGCACGCAGATGCGAGCTGTAGGTGAGGTGATGAGCATCGGGAAAAACTACAAGGAAGCTCTACAGAAAGCTATCAGATCGCTCGAAATAGGACGTTATGGCCTGGGATTTGCCAGAGATTTCCATAAAAGGTCGCTTGCTGAACTTATGGATATGCTTAAAGAACCATCCAGTGAACGTCAATTTATAATGTATGAAGCTTTGCGTAAAGGAGCATCGATAGATGACTTATACAACAGTACGTTTATAAAACCATGGTTTATACAGCAGATGAAAGAGCTGGTCGAACTGGAAGAGGAGATATTGTTCTATAAAGGCAAATCGCTGCCCGACTCACTGCTTAACCGAGCTAAAAAAGATGGATTTGCCGATAAATACCTGGCTTTTTTGCTTAACATCCCGGAGAAAGAGATAAGAACTAAACGCCTTTCGCTTGGAATTAAGGAATCCTGGGAACCGGTACCGGTTAGTGGAGTTGAAAATGCTGCTTATTATTTTTCGACATATAATGCACCTGATAAAACTACCGTAACAGAGCGCAAAAAAGTTATGGTTCTGGGCGGCGGCCCAAATCGTATTGGTCAGGGTATCGAATTTGACTATTGCTGCGTTCATGCTGCATTCGCACTGCGTGATGAAGGTTTTGAGACTATTATGGTCAACTGTAATCCTGAAACGGTATCTACCGATTATGATACATCGGATAAACTTTATTTCGAGCCACTAACAGTTGAAGATGTTCTCAGTATCTACGAAAAAGAAAAACCGGTTGGAGTTATCGTTCAGTTTGGGGGGCAGACTCCTTTAAATATAGCAGGAGAACTGCACGAAGCCGGTGTCAAAATACTCGGCACTACGCCCGAGATTATCGATCTTGCCGAAGATCGAGGCCGCTTTAGAGAAAAAATGATGAGGATGAATATCCCGATGCCGGCATCTGGAATGGCCAGCAATATGGAAGAAGCTATTCAAATAGCTCACCAGATAGGATATCCGTTAATGGTAAGACCATCTTATGTTTTAGGCGGGAGAGGAATGCAAGTAGTGCATGACGAGGAAATGTTACGTGAATACGTAAATGCAGCAGCCGGAGTAACCCCCGACCGACCAATATTGATCGATAAATTTCTGGAAAATGCCGTAGAAACAGAGGCCGATGCTATAGCCGACGGCACAGACGCATTCGTACCTGCGATTATGGAACACATCGAATTAGCAGGTATCCACTCAGGTGACTCATCATGCGTGATACCTCCTGTTACCATCTCACAAAAACATATTCAGACTATTGGTGAATATACCAGACGAATTGCTCGAGAACTTAATGTGGTCGGTCTTATGAATATGCAATATGCAATTGCCAGAGACGTGGTTTATGTGCTGGAAGCCAATCCCAGAGCATCACGGACCGTTCCACTGGTTTCCAAAGTTTGCAATGTTTCCATGGCACGTATTGCAACCCAGGTGATGCTGGGGAGAAAATTATCAGATCTTAATCTAAAACAACGCAAAATTCCCCACTACGGCGTTAAGGAAGCAGTTTTTCCCTTCAACATGTTCCCCGAAGTCGATCCTGTACTCGGTCCGGAAATGAGGTCAACAGGCGAAGTTCTGGGACTGGCAGATTCGTTCGGGCTGGCGTTTTACAAAGCACAGGAAGCGGCCAAACAAAAACTACCTGAATCTGGAACAATTTTGCTCAGTCTGTTCGATAAAGAAATGCCAGTAGCATTAGAAGTAGCCCAACAGTTCATCAAGCTCGGATTTAAAATTAAAGCTACGCGCGGCACATATGAGTTCTTATCATCTCATAATATAGAAGCAGAAATCATCAACAAACAACATGAAGGCCGCCCTAACATTGTAGATGGGATAAAAAACGGCGAAATACAACTTGTAATAAACACACCGAGCGGTAAAATGAGCAAATATGATGATTCATACATACGGAAAGCGGCTATTAAATATAAAGTAACCTATATTACAACCCTTGCTGCCGCAAATGCAGCAGCTAAAGGAATCGCTGCTTATCGTAAAACCAAGCCCGCGGTTAAATCTTTGCAGGAATACCACGCCGATATAAAATAGTTTTTACCATGACGAATGCACACATGTTTAAAGGCAGAGTATTATCCAATGTCGAGATATCTAAATTCGATAACATGGGATATTTTCTCATTGAGATAAGTGCTCCTGACATTGATTTGAATTGCCTGCCAGGGCAATTCTTTATGCTCCAGTGCGGTAAGGATTGTCTTCTCAGACGACCACTAAGCATTCACGATTTAAAACCGCCCGGATCAATCTATTTCCTTTATGCCGTGCCGCTTGCAAATTCTTTAATTGAACGACATATTCACAAAGGCGTACGATGGTTATCAACGCTTTTACCAGGCTCTGAAGTAGATTTGCTCGGCCCGCTGGGCAACGGCTTTAGTTTCAATAAGAATGCTATCAACATACTGCTGGTGGCCGGCGGTCTGGGTATAGCACCACTTAAATATCTGGCCAAAAACGCAATTTCATCAGGGAAAAACGTAACTATCCTGCTGGGTGCCCGAACGGCAAATGCGTTGTTCCCTACTGACCTGCTTCCCCATCAGGCCGATATCGTAGTCTGCACTGATGATGGCAGTGCAGGCAAAAAATCAACTGTTGTTGATCTTCTAAATGCATACATCGATAAAGCTGATCAGGTTTTCGCCTGCGGCCCCAGATCAATGTATGAGGCAATCTATGAGAAAATAAACCTGTTACCTTCATCACCATCGATTCAGGTTTCTCTTGAAGTACGCATGGGCTGTGGATTTGGTGTATGCTATGGGTGCAGTATCAGGACAATAAACGGTATGAAAAGGGTTTGCCGCGAAGGGCCCGTTTTCAATATAAAAGATATAATATGGCAGGAGGTTAGAATATGACCATCGTCACTAAAAGAATACATATCAATACCCAGGGAAATGGTGACACAATAAATGTTACCACTGATATCGTGAGAGAGGTTAATAACTCCGGTATAAATAGCGGCACGGTTACTATATTTATACCGGGTTCAACTGCCGGAATCAGTGCTGTTGAATATGAACCAGGCTTGATTTCCGATATTAAAGCGATGTGGGAGCGGCTGGTTCCCTCTAATATTGAATATGAGCATAATAAGGCGTGGGGAGATGGGAATGGATATTCGCATGTACGTTCTTCGTTACTTGGCCCATCCATCACAATACCGTTTGTAAATAAAAGGATGACACTCGGAACATGGCAACAGATTGTGATGGTCGATTTTGATAATCGCCCCCGGTCCAGGGAAATTATTTTGCAGATAATGGGTGAATAGATATTAAAGCAAAAATGCGTCTAATTGTAGGAGGTTAATATGCCTGGAGCTCAAACACTAACCACAGCCCTGTTCTGCATACTGGGAGCCTGTCTGTTTCTGGCATTAGGAGCATTTGCCGGGAAAAAAATGTCTCCTCCAAAACTCGCAACTTTTGCTGGAGTCCTGGCTGCATTATGCGTGCTCATATATGCCCTATTTTCAGCCTTTTACTTCCTGACGTCTCATTGATTGGGTAATTATGATGCAAAATTTTCAGTGTCCGATTTGTGGCAATTACAATGCTTTTGGTGAACCCGAGTGCAGCCAGTGCAAACAGGCATTTGTTTATAACTGTCCTGTTTGTGGAACCCACATAAATAACTTATATAATAAGTGTTCCGGTTGTGGCGCTGTTTTCAATTGGGGTAAACAGAACAGTCATAAACAGATTAATAATATCGTTCCAAATGATTATGAAAGACTGGCAATTTCCCCTTCCACACAACCAGCCACAACAGATACAGGACCAGCTGCACCTTCTCTAAATGCAGATGCAGGGATCAATGCGCCTGATCTGATTCAAACAACCAATAATTCACCAGGGGCGAAACAAAAAATCGGGCTATTTTCAAATTGGCGCTTCTGGGTAATACTTATGTTAGCATGTGTTATTCTCACTACCATATTATTCCTTATCGATATATTCTTATTGAGAAAATGAGCAGGAGGTGTCTATGCCCGATCCAAAATTGATTACATACATTTTCGCGGGAATACTGGTAGCTTGCTTAATGCTGGTCCTGGGCGGTTTTCTGGGCAAAAAATTCGAGGTATTTCGTGTAGTCATATTCGCAGCAGCCGTTGCTCTAATTGCAATTATAACTTTTGCCATATATTTCGCTTATCTCAGTATAAGCGGCAAACTCTGACAGATATAAATATACAGTTAATAGGAAGGTGATATGCATAAAGGTATTTTCGGCACGGCGATTAATTGCATGGATGGTCGCGTTCAGGAACCGGTATTAAACTGGCTTAAAAAAAATTATGCTCTAGACTACGTCGACATGATTACAGAACCGGGACCAGATAAAGTAATGGTCCATGGAAAATCTGAACAAATAGAGTCCATAAAATCACGTGTATTGATATCCGTTAATGCTCATGGTTCCAGAATTATTTTTATTGCGGCACATTATGATTGCGCCGGTAATCCGGTTCCTCAAGAAGAACATATTAATTTAATTAAAGAATGTAAAAAAATTATCAAATCCTGGAATCTGCCTGTGAAGGATATTATAGGCGCCTGGATCGATGAGGATTGGAAAGTCCATCCGGTAAAGTAATTTATAATGGTATTTTACTTAACTGTTGTAGCTGTTGTAGAATTGCGTAATTGTAATTTGATAAAAATTATCCGGCATATTTAAGATAAAATAGTCAGATTTCGGAGAGTTATGCAATGAAAAAGAGAGCGGCGCAGATAGTATTACTGATAACTATGCTCCTGATTACCTCTATTTCCTGTACACAGCAAAAAAAGGTAATACTACCCAGCCAGATGGCTCCTGTCACCAGGGGCGATCTGATCTTATCAGTATCTTCCGATGGGAATTTAGATATGCCAAACGAGGTTAAACTTAAATTTGGAACACCCGGTACAGTACAGGATATACCTGCTGAAAACCTTAAGGGCAAGCTCGTTAAAGCAGGTACACTCCTGGCCAAACTCGATGATACTACCCAGCGTCTTAATGTCCAGGCCGCACAATATAATTTGGAACTTGCTCTCAATAATGTAGTCCAGTACTGCTGCGGACAGCACTTTCCCACTTTCTATTCCCTGGCTACTGCTCTCATGCGCTTTGAACAGTCTCAAAAAGAGGTATCCTCTGCTAAAAATTACCTTTCTGAGAAAAATTATTATCAGGCTGCATCTCAGATTTCACTGGCCAGATACGATCTCGATGCTACGCGCACAGTATATTCAAATCCCAAACTCGATACCATTCAGACTCAATACAACGATATTAATCAACCTGCACCGGCATACCCGGAGCTCATTTCTATAGTAAATACGCTGGATAGTATCCTTGATGCTCTCAAAAATATACAATCGCTACTTGAATCTGGTAATTATCAGCAGACTTCCCAGGCAATTGATTCTCTAATCGTTAATCTCGACGAAGTTCATACATTAATTAAAAATAATTCGAGACTACCCGGAGCATATACTTATCCTGATACTTCAACTTCACTGGCCATTTCCAGACAGGTTTTAAATAACCTATCTGAACTACAATCGATGCTTGCAGAAGATAAATTCGATAGGGTTAAGGTTACTGAAAAATTGCGCATAGCCCAGCACGACCTTGAAATGGCCAATCTTATCCTCGATGAAAATGAAACGATTTACCGTGCCGGCCTTAATCCTCAGACACTGCGTTCCTACAATATCAATATCCAGAATGCTCTTATCAATCTTGAAAAGGCCAAGCAGGAACTGCTTAAAACTGAGATAATCGCCCCATTTGATGGGACTGTAGTTGCTGTAGCTGTAAAGGTTAACGATCAGCTTTCATCATTTGATTACTCATCAAAAACTGCCGTACACCTTGTCGACACCACTACCATACGTATGACTGGAGTCATCGATGAAATCGATATTACGAAGGTAAATGTAGGCCAGCAGGCTATAATATCTGTAGATGCGGTTCCTGATCATAAATACTACGGTCATGTAACCTTTGTATCTCCATTCGGAACATTACAGGCAGGCGTCGTCAATTTTCCTGTGGAAATATATTTTGATCCTGATGAAAAAATCTCGCTTCTTAGAGGAGGCCTTACTGCCACTGCAGATATCGTTATCGGCAAACGGGAAAATGTACTGCAGGTTCCCAACCGCGCCATTAAGGGTCTAACCGGCGATTACTGGGTCGATGTTGTGGTTAACCCGGATACCGCCCAGACCGTCAAACGATCCGTTAAGATAGGTTTACAAAATAAGAAATCCACCGAGATTATTTCGGGACTTTCAGAAGGAGAAAGGGTACTGATAGAACCTATTAAATAAGCCGGTTAAGGAGAGGCTGCCTGATCATGTCCATGATCCATCTCGACGATATCGTTAAGATTTATAAAATCGGCGATGTACAGGTAAAGGCACTTGAACATGTAAGTCTGGATATTGAAGCTGGAGAAATGGTCTCAATAATGGGGCCATCAGGTTCGGGGAAATCGACTATGATGAATCTGTTGGGTTGCCTCGATCGTCCTACTTCGGGAACTTATTTACTTGATGGCATAGACGTCAGCCGTATGAATGACGATCAGCTTGCTGCAATTCGCAATAAAAAAATCGGCTTTGTATTTCAGTCATTTAATCTTCTCCCTCGTCTAACCGCTCTAATGAATGTAGAGCTTCCACTAATATACAGCGCCGCAAAAAATCGAAAAGAACAGGCATTAAAAGCCATGGAAGCTGTAAATATTAGCTATCGCTCGAATCATAAACCGAGTGAGATGTCCGGTGGCGAACAGCAAAGAGTAGCTATCGCAAGAGCACTGGTTAACAATCCACCTTTAATTCTGGCAGATGAACCCACCGGCAATCTGGATACAGTAACCAGCCATAGTATTATGGAATTCCTCAAGCAGCTCAACGAAAAAGGCATCACAATCGTTATAGTTACTCATGAAGAGGACATAGCAAGTTATACTAAACGAACAATATATTTAAGAGATGGCAAAATAGTTCAGGAGAAGCTCCGTTGAGCTTTTTCGAATATATACTATCCTCGTGGCAGACACTTATCTCCAACAAAATGCGCTCCTTCCTGACAATCCTGGGAGTCGTAATAGGTGTAGGCGCGGTGGTATTTCTGGTCTCTTTCGGTAAAGGCCAACAACAGCAGATGAATTCTATCTTTGAAAACATGGGTGCCAATGCCATCTATATCTCAGCCTCCAGCAGGCCGTTTATCGGTGCTGGCGGTAAAGAAAGTGTCATTACTGTCGAAGATGCAGATGCCATTGCCAATAACAGTGAGGCTTCCGCTATAAAATCCGTAGCACCGATGTACACCAAGATGTTAAAATGCCAGTACGAAAACCAGATACATACAGTCGCCGTCAATGGAGCAACCAGGGCCATACAACAAATACTGAATTACAATGTCGCTCAGGGTAATTTTTTTAGTGAAGATGATGAACGTCGAGCCAATAACGTTGCGGTTTTAGGATATGAGACTGCCAGAGACCTTTTCGGTAGCGTTAATCCTATCGGCGAAGTAATCCGTATCGGAGGGCGTAAATTCGATGTAATAGGTATTTTCGAACAGAGAGGTGGTTTCATGGGTGGCAGCGCTGACAATTTCATTATGATTCCTCTACCCACCATGCAATCACGTTTTGGTATAGAGACAATGCCTCAGGGACATCCCGTGCAGACGATAGTGGTGGAAGCAAAAAATACCCTATTAATTAATGCGGCAAAGAATGAAATAACCAGTATACTACGTCAGCGTCATCACTTAAGAGAAGGTGAGGAAAATGACTTCAACGTCATCGATATGCAGGAAGTGCTTAAACGCATGCAACAGACAATGGCCATTTTCCAGCTTTTTATGGCGAGCGTTGCCAGCATCTCTTTAATTGTAGGTGGCATAGGTATCATGAACATCATGCTTGTTTCCGTTACCGAAAGAACGCGCGAAATAGGAGTACGTAAAGCCATCGGTGCCAGGCGTAGCGATATCCTTACACAGTTTCTGGTTGAATCCTCAATGCTAAGTGTCAGTGGAGGTATTATAGGTCTACTGCTGGCAGTAATCGGCTCATTTAGTGTCAAGGGGCAGACCATGAACAATATGCCTGTCAGCGCACCTATATCAATTGATACGGTTATTATGGCCTTATTGGTAGCCCTGTTTACAGGTATTGTATCCGGTACCTATCCCGCATTTCGCGCGGCTCGCCTAGATCCGATCGAAGCACTAAGGCACGAATAACAGTCATTTACCCTGGACAAGGGATAAAAATTCTGCCCTGGTCACTGAACGCCTTTCAAATATCCCCCGCATAGCGGATGTGACCACATTGCTCCCTGGCTTCTTAATACCCCGCATAATCATGCAGAGATGCTCGGCCTGTATTACCACCGCTACGCCCTGAGGTTTTAACGAATCCATGATCACATCAGCTATCTGCTTGGTCATGCGCTCCTGCAGTTGCAAACGACGTGAAAATATCTCAACAACCCGCGCTAGTTTGCTTATCCCCACTACCCTGCCTCTGCTATCAGGTATATACCCTATATGAACTACACCGTAAAAGGGTAAAAAATGATGTTCGCACATTGAATAAAAAGGAATGTCTCTGACTATTACCATTTCATGATGACCGGCCGAAAATCCGGTAGAAAGTACCTCACCGGCATCCATATGCATTCCTTCAAAAAGCTCGGCATACATTTCTGCCAGCCTCTGCGGCGTATCCAACAGCCCTTCACGAGTGGGATCATCGCCAATAGCTTTAATTAATTCAAGTGCAACTTGCTTAATCTTTTCTGCATCTATCATTTACAATAAACACGCTCCAAGAAATACTACCTTATACCTGTGCTACTCCCTGCTTAAATAAGTCATACTGTTAAATTCAGAGGTACAATAAAGATCCGCACCTAAATATAAAGATGGTTTTACCTTCTCCAGATTGATCGTACCATTTTCTTTAAAAACGTCCTGTGCTATATGGCTGGCCAACACCTCACCTATGATCCATGCATGATCACCGAATATCCGGTCATCTATTACTCTGCACTCAAAGGATGCATATGCATCCTTTAAAATTGGCACGTCCAGTTTGTCGGGTTTATCTTCTGATAGATTATACTTGCTGAATTTATCAACTGTAATCCCGCTGCTACCGCCAAGCAAAGCTATTAGCTTAACCTTTTCCCATGGAATAAAATTTATTGCAAACTGCTTCGTCTCCTGTAAGATATTATAAGTATAACGCTTTGGTGCAATGGCAATCCCATAATAGGGTGGTTTAAAGGACACCGGGCAATGCCAGGCAACTGCCATAGCATTTCTCTTCGAACCTTTTTTAACTGTTACTACAGTTGCCGTTCTGGGATAATGCTGATAAAAAGCTCCAACGTCATGTGAAACAACTTTCAACATTTTAACCACCTCCTTCGGCCGAAAATCGATTATTTCAGCCCCAGGTGTTTCTCTATTATTTCAAGGTCGGCAGGAAGCTCAGGAAATGGTCGAACATAACGCACGGGAACGTCAGGATCTTTTAACCCGTTCCCTGTTACTATACAGACTATCGTCTTGTCTCTGAAGCTTTTACCTTTCCGTAATATCTTAAGCAACCCAGCAACAGGAGCGGCTGAAGCTGGTTCGCCAAATACCCCTTCCTTACCTGCCATCAATTTATAAGCCTCGAGAATTTCGTCATCTGTAACGCTATCTATTATCCCCCCCGATTCGTCACGTGCTGCAACTGCTCCTTTCCAACTTGCTGGATTACCGATACGAATTGCCGTAGCAATAGTTTGAGGTTGCTCGATAATCATGTTTTTCACAATAGGAGCAGCACCCTCTGCCTGAAATCCCATCATTACCGGGGTTTTATCAACCTTTCCAATGCTTTTCCATTCTTTGAAACCTTTCCAGTAGGCAGTGATATTCCCGGCATTGCCAACCGGTAAAAATAGATAATCCGGCACATATCCGAGATCATCGATAATTTCAAAAGCCGATGTTTTCTGTCCTTCAATTCGGTAAGGATTCAGCGAATTAACAAGTGTAATCGGGTGCTTCTCAGACAGGGCACGTGTCACCTTAAGGGCCTGATCGAAGTTACCTTCAATGGCAATAATCTCAGCACCGTAAGCTATAGCCTGTGCCAGCTTACCAACAGCAATTTTTCCTTTCGGCACCAGGATGATAACCTTCAGACCAAACCGGGCACCGTAAGCAGCTGCTGAAGCACTGGTATTGCCAGTTGATGCGCAGATAGCCCGTTTGCTTCCCTCCTCAATAGCTTTGGCTATAGCAACCACCATGCCACGATCCTTAAAAGAACCCGTCGGATTGCATCCTTCCAGCTTGAAATAAAGTTCTCCTATTCCCAATTCTCTAGCCAAATTGACCGATTTCACCAGAGGTGTCTCACCCTCTCCCAAAGAAATCATAGGTGTTTTATCGGTAATAGGAAGGTATTCCTTATGACGTTGCAATACACCCGTATGATGCTGCAATATACCCCTCATTGTTTTTATATCACCTCAACTCTTATAAAATTACTTATTTCCTTTACCACTTTAAGCCTTCCGATAACCTGTATAGCATCACGTACAGATTTTTCAGCAGCCGGATGCGTCATAATCACAATCTCGGCGGTGCGATTGGTCGGATCGGATTCTTTCTGAATCACCGATGATATACTTATCTTGTGGCTTCCCATCACAGCAGAGATCTCAGCAAGCACGCCCGCCTGATCCAGAACATTCATGCGAAAATAATAACGGGTCTGGATAGATTCCATAGGTAAAATACCCGATCGCTTCTCCGGTATAAATCGTGGAGCATTATCACGTTTTGTATTGATATTCTGTGCAATGTTTATCACATCGGCAATCACCGCACTGGAAGTAGCCAATGGGCCCGCACCCTGGCCATAAAAAAGTACATTTCCCACAAGATCACCCGTAACATAAATTGCATTGTAAACGCCATCAACTTTAGCCAGCAACGATTCAGCAGGTATTAGAACAGGATGGACACGTGCTTCCACTCGGTTACCCGATCGTTTGGCAATGGCAAGCAATTTAATGGCATATCCCAGCTCACTGGCGTAGCGAAAATCACGGGACCGCAATCTGGTGATACCTTCATAATAAATTTCATCAAAATTAACATCCATATCAAAAGCCAGTGATGTTAAAATAGCCAGCTTATACGCGGCATCAAGGCCACCTATATCATTTGCCGGATTTGCTTCGGCATAACCAAGCTTCTGTGCCTGCTTCAGAGCAACAGTGAAGTCAAGATTATCATGTGCCATTCTGGTCAAAATGTAATTGGTAGTCCCATTGACTATCGCATAAACAGCTTGTATATCATTAGCCACCAGGTCTCTCTGGAAGGGCGATATCAACGGGATTCCGCCTCCCACGCTCGCTTCAAATCGTAAACCGACGTGATGTTCGCGTGCAATGGATAGAAGTTCGGCGCCGTGCTTGGCCATTACTTCTTTATTAGCTGTTACGACATGCTTACCATGAGTTAACGCCTGTTTTATATACTCATAAGCAGGGTATTCTCCCCCGATTAATTCAATCACAATATCAATTTCACTGCTGTTAATGGAGTTTTTATAATCTTCTGCAAAAATAGATTTTGGCAGCCCAAGCAAACCGTGCTTGGTGATATCTTTTTCTACAACCATTTTAAGAGCAAGCACGCTTCCCGCCTGACGCGCAAGTGATTTTTTCTTGCTCATCAATGCACGTGCCACACCACTCCCTATAGTTCCAATTCCCAGAAGTGCAATATTAATCGGCCGCCTTTTCATTTAATCACTTGCTCCGGCTTCTAATTATCTTCTGTACAGCCAGATCTTTCTGACTCTGGTCAAGCAAATTTTCTATCTTAGCATCCTTCATAAGGCCCTGTACCCACTCCCCCAGGCACTCATCAGCCAACGTTTGACTGATATTCTGGTCCAGCGGTCTATCCTCCAATTTAAGCACCTGGATAACCCAATAACCTCCTTTTGTGGTTACGCTATCGTCTCGAATGACATCGCTCAATTTATTTACCTCAAGAGCAGCAAGAATACGATCGAGCATGCCTTTTTCCATACCCGGTACTTTCCATCCGAGATCGCCGCCGTTCTTCCCGCTTGAATCCTGGGAATATTTTCTGGCCATTTCGGCCCAATCTGCACCATTAAGCAGATCGGCCCGCACCTTTTCGGCTTCTTCTTTTGATCCTAAAAGAATACCCCGTGCATGAACGCCTTTGGTATCATCTTTTTCCGTAATTTCCAGCACCCAGTAACCAAAAGGCTTGCTTATATTATCATCATAAACAGGGTCACTTATTTCTCCCGGTTTCATCTTAAATATAACATCCTTGATCGCCGAATCTTTTAGAGATCCCATCGCATAACTCTCATACCCCTTCGGTATCCAGCCTAAATAACCTTTTTTTGATTGGGTAGTGCTCTCAATAGAAAGTGTACCAGCCATAGTGGAAAAATTATCACCCATGAGTAAACGTTGCTTACGTTCTTTTGCCATTAAGCTATTTTCCAGAAACATGGCCTGAACTTCAGCCTGCTCAACGCTTTTAGGCTGCTTGGGAAAACAATTTTGCTTCATATATTTCTGTGTTATTATCCTCGTTCTGGCAAGGTCGATATTAACATCTGACCTCGGCAGTTTGGCGGATTCAAGCTCTTTCTCGATTTCTTCAGATGTGGCGGTAATACCCATATCAGCAGCTTTTTCCTTCAGCACTTCGCCTTCCTGTATAACCCCCGCAGCGAGATCAACATAATACTTAAGAACATTTTGATCTCGCTGACCTCTGGTTAAAGCATCAAGCATCTTAATATAATAATCGTAACTAAATACAGTATCGTTTACTTTAATAACAGCTTTCTGATATGGAGCTACCTGATCAAGATAAACACCCACACCAATAACTCCGGCCAGTAAAATAATTATAATAACTGTGCTAATTATGATAATTTTAGACTGCTTTTTCTGTTTTTCCCACTTAGAGAGTTGACGCTTAGTCGGAGTTCTCTCAATTTTTTTATCCTTACGATGTTTTCCTGCCAATTTAAAAACCCCTCGAGTTAAAAATAAAATTAAGGCAATTCACATTGCCCGTAATCGCTTAATTATGATAACATATTTTCATCCTCTATACACGGGGTGTAGCGCAGCCTGGTAGCGCACCTGAATGGGGTTCAGGTGGTCGTCGGTTCAAATCCGACCACCCCGACCACCCTATTTTAAGTGCTTTTGACAAGAATAGGGTAAGCGCTGTTCCGTTGATTACTTTGCCTTGCCTTTTCCAGGTGATCCAGCAACAGTATCAGATCACCCATGAATACTTTATAACGGTGCTTGAGCGCATCAAAGTCATCTCCGAAATATTCAGTGACCTTCTCACACGAATTTAAGGATTGCAGTAACAGACATTCAATGCTGTAATTAATAACAATAGTATTTCTGGTGATATTAAAATCCAGAGGAAACACCTGACAGATAAAAGGTTTAATGTTATACGGAAGCATGCATCCTTTTCTACCCAGAAAATGACATCTCCCTTTAATCCCTGTGGGATACTGCCATATTGAAAACAACCGTGCCCAGATATCATCATGCATTCCCAAATAATAATCCATCTGGCTTTTAACCAGCGGTGTTGTATCTAAAAACTGTGGAATCTCTTTGCCCGTATATTCAGCAATCCGAAATACCTCGGATGGCAATATCGGGATCTTCCATCCAGATTCCAGAGGAAAAACGCAACAACCCCCGGTTTGTTTTATGCAGATACGGCAAATATTTTTATCGCTTTTCGCATTCATATTCGCGAACTCCTGATCACAATCATCATTTATAGAACCGATCTTTGATATCCGATACCATACAAATATCAATTCTTCTAACGCCTTTAATGCTTACGGTTCCACTTTTAATCTCGGCGGATATGTGCCGCTCAATGTCCACATATAAGTATTGCCCCTGTATATTTCTAAATAATAACCGCGGGTACTAGATTCACCCACTGGCAAATCAGGATTAAACGAAATCTCTTGAATACAACTGGTACCGTCATATGTAAAATTCAGCTCCTCTATTATCTCATCGTTTGCCCCTTCAACATCACGTCTTATACGTAACGTATAAATATCTCCCGTCCCTCCGGTAAGTGTGATAATGCCTTTTATTAACTGACCTTTCCTTATCGATTGGACAAAACCTACCCCATTCCACCAACCGGCAAAATTCACCAGAAAAGTCCCCCCGGTAGGTCTGGGAACAGCCATCAGCCTGAGCGGATAACCATCCGGCATAATCCAGATCTGCTCAGAATCAAGCGACAAATCTAAATAATAGCCGATAGTACCCGATTCACCCACAGCATATGACGGAGCAAACGAAATTTGTTGATCGGTTTCCACACCGTCATAGTTGAATGCCTGCATGGCGATGACATCGTCTTTTCTGTTAACCATCGATCTCCAAATTCGCATTAAGCACTGACCTGAATGTCCGCCCTTAATACTCACCCTGGCCGATACCTGCTGTCCGACTCTGGCCGATGATATGATCTGATCATTACTGAACCATCCGGCAAAACCGATAATCATTGCACGATTTGCGTCATCACCTGCAATTTCCGTCTTAACATACTGTCTGACATAAGGGACGGGCAATACTCTGACCGTAACTGAAGAATTTATTACCCCCTCCCTGTTTCGTGCAACTATCCTGTATTCAGTAGTCGCTGAGGGATAAACCACAGCACTCCCTGTAGATTCTACGTTGCCTATTCCTTCGTTAATATTCACGTAATCGGCACCGGATACCTGCCATCTCAAAACAGCACTCTGGCCAGCACTGATACGCTGGGGAACGCATGTAAAATAATTAACAACCGGCAGTGATAATGGTTTATCGAAATCCGGCGAGTCGATTTTTACACCACTATCACCACCATTTACTCTGGAATAAATCCAGTTTGGTTGACCGCTATATTCGAGATCATTGAATAAATATTTTATAGCATACTTTTCAGCAGTATCTATAGCCCCGAGGGTGGATTTAATAAATCCGCCAACCTGTGGCTCAATCACCTGCCATTCCCCAGTTATATATTTTTCAATCACAAAAGCATGCAACCTTCCGTCATAACTTGCTCCTATGGCTACATAGACCGTATCTGAAGGTATTCCGTATGCTCGCCATAATGTACATAGCAACGTCGAATAATCTTTACAGTCCCCACGTCTCGTTTTAAGTGTTTTCGCCGGTTTCTGCCAATCATTTGTGACATTTGAATCATAGACGATGTTGGAAGCCACCCAGTCCTGTATCCTGCGAAAGTCCGTTCTCATATCATTCTCATCAGCCAGAATAGACCTTAGCAGAGACCTAACTTCCACATCATCCGGTGTAATAAGATACCTTAAATCATAAGCGGAATTGCTGTATTCGCTGTATAAAGCAATTCGAGGCGTGCAAGAAGCACACATTAGGGATAATAATGAAAATATGGTCAGAATATGTGCGGGTAACCAATATCTCACATTACTTATTGTATCGCATGACAAGCAGCATGTAGAAAAACCGGCCTATTTTACAGGTTTCCTCATCAGGAACCAGGCAAAAGGTCCTTCATCGGTCAACTCTTTAGCCTGAACCACCCTGAATCCACACTTATCATAGAAAAGCAGGTTTTCCTCTCTCATTGTTTCTAAATAACATGGAAGGCATTTATCGTCAGCGTATTTCAGTAGGGGGTCAATCAATATACTGCCATATCCTTTACCCTGATGTCCCGGTTCAACACCCAGAAAAAGCAGGTAGCAATGAGGCATTGACATAATCCGTTTATGCGATTCATTAAGCATTTTATTAGCGGCCATAAGTCTTGCATATGCAAATTCTCCCATAATCGTGGAAAGCTTTGAACGGGGATCAGATTCCGGTTCAACCTTCTTCATCGATCCGGCACCGAAAATCCGCCAGGCGGCGATGCCCTTAAATGAAGAGGTTGTATGCACTTCACCAACCATCATAATATGTTGTAGATTCAGAAGATAAAATTTCTGAGATAGCACGCTGCGCGTTTCCTCCTCGGGGAATAAATATGCACAAAAAGGATCACCCCAAAAGGCTCGGGACAGCAATTTTGCAGCATCATTCAGACGCACTCTGCTTAATCTGATGGTTGATTCGCTAAAAATATCCATATTGGTTCTTCATATTTCATAGGCGGTTAAATGGTTATCTCCCAAATCATACCCATGCCGGCCAAAAGTGTCGTAAAAAAAATGGCTATCATTGCTGACAGAATAATACATACTAAGAAGGATAATATTACTGACCTCCTGGTTAATAACCTGTTCCATATAAAAGAGAAAATAGTACCTGACCACATTATAAGCATCGAAAGCACCAACAGTATAATGAAAGTTAAATTAATAGTCATTTTATATTTGATAAATCCATAATAGCTCTGCGTTCATAATAATTAACAAATTTGCCCAGAGCTACTGCTGCACGGCGAACTGAAGGAAAAACAGCAAAGCCTTCCGCCGTCAATCGACTGCTTGCATCGTATGCCATCTTTCTTGTATGTAGCGAAGAGTAACTGTGTAATATGATAGGCAAGGATTTTTCTAACTTGCTCTCAATCTGGCGTATCAATCGCAAATAAATACCTATAATAAATTCCTTTTCCACAATTGGCATAAGGCTTAAATGATCAAAACCAACATGTATGGCTAAAAGATCGGCTTCTTCGCATTCATTTAGCGTTTTCAATGTTTCAAAAAATATATCTGGGCTTTCGAAATTGTTTAGATCAACAGGATTTTTAAAAATCCTTCCCGCTTCGGAAGGATATAAACGTATCAATTTTTTACGCAGATTATCTGTAAGTTTGGGCAAAATCAGACCTGCATTACTGAACTCATCGGCAAGTATAACACTAGCACCACCTCCAATGCCAACAATGATAATCCTGCGTCCTTTGGGGATGGGTAATTTATTAAAGGCTAGTGTTATATCCATCATCTCCTCGATACTTTCAGCTTGAATCGCACCTGCCTGGCGCATCATACTATCCCATATTGTGTTCGAGCCGGCCAGAGCTGTCGTGTGCGATAATGCAGCCTCCGCTCCTGAGATAGACCTGCCCACTTTGAAAAATATCACCGGCTTAGTTTTTGTAGCAGTCTTGAGCGCACTAAAAAATCTCTGACCTTCTCTCACACCTTCAATATACCCGGTAATTATTTTGGTCTCATCATCCTGAGCCAGGTATTCGAGATAATCAGATTCGTTTAAGTCTGCGCCGTTTCCCATACTTATTACTTTGCTGAAAAATATGCCTCTTTCATTTCCTTCATGCACACAATTAGCTGCGTTACCACCGCTTTGGGAGATCATGCCAACCGGGCCGCTGACCTTTGCAAAATCAGCGTTAAAGGTAAGTCCACCGGCCGGGCAATAAATACCCAGACAATTAGGACCCACTACCCTTAGTCCTCCTTTTTTAGCTTCTTCAATTATCTTCGACTGTAAACGTTTTCCTTCCTCGTTTTCGATCTCACTGAAACCAGACGTAAAGAAATGTATGGCCTTAACACCTTTTTTAACGGAATCCGACACCAGTTCAGGCGTATATTTTGCCGGTACGGCCGAAATCACGTAGTCTACCCGATCCGGTATTTCTTCTACGCTTCTATATATTTTCATCCCCATAACCTCACCACCGCCTAGATTTACAGGGTAGATCTTCCCTTGAAAACCAAAATTAATCAAACACTGGAGAAATTTCAGACCGGCGTTAAATTTGTTTAAATCTTTAGATACACCGGCTATTGCAATTGTTTTAGGATAAAACAAAAATTCGAGATTTGACTTGTTCTTTATCAACTGAACAATCCTTTCTTACAAAATCATCCGTATAATAATATAATAACCATCCCTAGAATGTCATTTCTTAATGATACCTACCATGTTTCTTTCGCACATCTATCAACCGTACAATCAGCCTCACGTATCGACATTACTTATGCGATAATTTTTGAAGGGACTAAAGTACTAATCACATTAGGACAGACAGGTGATTGAAATCGGTATTTATACAAATATAATTTATAAGTAGCAAACGCAATTATTTTAGTTCTGTAGCTTAAAGCACGGAACTAGGAAGTAAAGGAGAACTGAGATGTACAATAAATTTACAAATGCTCTAAAAAAAATGCACCATGCAGAAAAGGGCATGACCGGCCTTGAAACTGCCATAATCCTTATCGCATTTGTGACCATTGCAGCGGTCTTTGGTTATGCAGTCCTGAGCGCAGGCCTATTTTCTGCCGAGAGAGGCAAGGAAACCGTATACGCTGGACTATCCGAAGCTAAGAGCAACCTCGAGTTATCCGGATCGGTAATAGCGATGGCTGATAATACTTCAACATACGTTGAAAAAATACTTTTTACGGTTAAAAACGCCATTGCAGGCAATCCCATAGACATGGGCCCGTGTGATGGGACTGAGAATGCCACCAATAAATGTGTTATAAGTCTTACCACAAGACACGACTATATCAATAACGTTAAATGGAGTGTTGAAGCAATCGGTTCCAGCAACGGCAACCGATTGCTTGAACCGGGCGAGCAATTCGAAGTTACAATTAATCTTACCGACCTCGGCGATAATAAGACGCTTTCGGAAAATCTCACCTACAACGATTTCTTCAATCTGCAGGTTAAACCCTCACTTGGCTCAACTATAACCGTTCAAAGGACCCTCCCGCCAGCATTGGAAAAGGTGATGGATCTCCATTAACCAACTTGCTAAAAACTGTCGGAGATTCAGTATCGACCTCCTGAATCTCCGACAGTTTATAAACATAGATAAATCACAGTTTTAAAAATATGCTATATATCCAGACGATGTATAACTTTATTCTTGAATTGTAATTTCCATTAGTTTCAGTTAATTCTAAAATTTACCTACTCGGCTCATTAAAATTACACTTTTAAGCTATTTCTAACTGAAATATACTGCTAATAAGCTAATAAAAGTAGGATATTTTAGCTAACCAGCATGGAGGCAACATGGCATCATTTTTGAAATTTCTTAAAAGTGAAAAAGGTATGACCGGCCTTGAAACCGCCATTATATTAATAGCTTTTGTAACTATTGCAGCTGTATTCGGGTATGCCATCTTAAGCGCCGGACTTTTTTCTGCGCAACGAAGCAAAGAATCCCTCTACCAGGCTCTAAAAGAAGCTAAAAGCAATCTGGAGATCTCTGGCTCGGTAGTCGCCAAATCGGATGATACTGTTAGTTACGTAAAAAATATAAATTTTACTTTAAAAAATGCTATCGCAGGAAATCCTATAGATCTTACACCCTGTGATGGTACAGAAAATGCTACAAATAAATGCGTGATCAGTCTGGTAACAAAGTCAGACTATATAAATAATGTTAAATGGATCAAAACCCCAATTGGCAATGACAATGGAAACAATCTACTCGAACCGGGTGAGCAGTTTGAAATCTCCATAGATTTAACAGATCTTGGCTCTGGCAAGATGCTGTCTGAAAACCTTACCTGTAACGATCCATTCAGCTTGCAGGTAAAACCATCTCTTGGTTCATATATAACAATCCAGAGAATTTTGCCACCTGCCCTGGAACGTTTTATGGATTTGCATTAGGCATCGATATATATTTATATTATTCAGATGTATATTCAGAATCCGCTTAATTCAGCTTCTTTA
>DAOTVU010000032.1:0-16750 GCA_034436215.1 Dehalococcoidia bacterium | reverse complement strand
CTGGAAATATCCGCTGTACGTCTAGCTAATCTGATAACCCCGGGTATTAGACCATTTCTTATCTTCATAAGACACTATTATAAGTGTCCGATATCTATCTGAACCAGATCAGATTACCCGAGCCGCACCCTATGACTATTTTCCTGTTTACATCCGGTGCATCATGTATCTATAATGCAGCTATATCATGCGGATTATAACCACCGGCGCATTAATTACAGGCTGTCTGCTGGCGCTTGCCACCGCCTGTTTATCAACGATGTCCGCCGGAGTTTCCCCGCAGGCCATCCAGCCGCCCCCTGCACCCGCTTCCGACAGTGCGGTAACGGTGCCGGTTAATCCGCCGCCTTCCGCTGATAACCCCGCAGTAAAAGTAGAAAACCGCACCGCTGAAGATAATGCATCCGTGCAGATCGTCCTGATACATTACCGCGGTACTCCCCTGCCGCTCGGCTGCTGCAACAATCTGCTGTACGAAAGGGATGAGTATGTGGCGATAAAAAACACCAGTCCTGTGCCACAGGATATACGCGGATGGAAACTTATCAACATCACAAAGGGCTATCCCGTTTTTACATTCCCCGAATACTTCCCCTGCATGCCCCTTTACAGGGATACTGCAGATGCGGTTGCGGGCCATACCCTGCAGACCGAAACCTACTATCGCTTTATAAAAAATCCGGCCGACACGGTGGAGGACCGCTTCAGCCGTGCTGTTTCTCAGCCCGATCCTTATCGGGAGAAGATCGACTGGTCGCAGTGCCGGGCAGGTGAGCAGCTCGATCAAACACCTCTCAAACCGATAGCGGCAGAACCGGCAAAGCCGGCACCCTGCATCCTATATCCGGGCCAGACCATTCTGGTTTTCACCGATGAAATCCACTGTCAGACGGGGGGCTTCTCATTCGGATACGGACAGGGCAATATCTGGGACAATCTCAAACCCGAATCGGCCGTACTTTACGATGCCGCCGGCCGGGAAGTATCCAGAAGAAGCTACAGCATCGGTCAGCAGCCTTAATATTTCTCTGTATATTGATTTATTTTATACCTGTGTATATAATCAAGAAAACGATTAAACTTATTCAGGCTTAAATGCGTTAGCTTAATGAAAGTTTCGGGGATGTAATGGAGAAAATAATATGCAGCAATGGATAAGATGTGCCAGGTGCGGTGCGAATAATGCTCCGGGTCAGCGGTTCTGTAATGCCTGCGGCAGCCCGCTTCCTTCGATCTGCCCCAACTGCGGCACACCCGTAAACCCCGGCGCACCCTTTTGCCCCCGTTGTGGCATGACACTGTCGGCACCCCAGCAGCCCGGTTATCCCCCGCAGCCGGGATATTATCCACCGCAGCAGCCAGGCTATCCGCCTCAACAGCCCGGTTATCCCCCGCAGCCGGGATATTACCCTCCACAGCAACCAGGCTATCCACCTCAACAGCCCGGTTATCCGCCACAGCCGGGATATTATCCTCCACAGCAGCCAGGCTATCCTCCACAGCAGCCCGGCTACCCGCCTCAACAGCCCGGCTACCCGCCACAGCCGGGATATCCTCCACCACCGCAGGCCCCTTATCCACCCAGGCCAGGTTATCCACCGCAACAGCCGGCTTACGGGCCCCGCCCCGGATATCCTCCGCCGGCCGGTGCAGGTGGCGGTGGAGGCGGAAAGGGTATGTTGATCGTTTTGCTCATCATTCTGCTGCTGGGTCTCGGTGGCTTCGGTTACTGGGCTTATACGCAGGGCTATTTCAAGGGTCTCCCGTTTAAGTTCGGAAGCGAAAATGCCACCTCCAGCCAATCTTCCGGCCCCAAGCTGACCACACCGCCCAAAATATCCGATGTGAAGGTCAGCGCACCGGCGGTACAGGAAGTGGGCATCGTGTGGAAAACAGACCAGTTCTCCAGCTCTCAGGTGGAATGGGGCACCACTACCAGCTATGGCAATAAAACAGAAGTGTTTGACGACCCGAGTACCGGAAAATCACTGGGCGTGGTTGACCACGGTGTTATCGTAAAGGGTCTTACCGGTAACACCACCTACCACTATCGCGTCATTTCCAGAAATAAAGATGGCCTCGAATCTAAATCGGATGATAATACCTTCACCACGCCTTCTGCCGACTGAAAAACGGCCATGTCCGTTCTGCCCGGTTTAAAGCTATGTATCAATCATCAGTTCAATGTCCCCGCTGTGGAGCACCCAATCTCAGGGGCACATGGGTATGCACGCACTGCGGTAATACGCTGATCGTTTTTTGCCCGCAGTGCCACGCCAGCAATGAGGCGGGAAGCCAGCTCTGCTATCGATGCCATACGCCTCTGGTTGCCCCTGCGCCGCAGGCACAGCCGATGTATCCTCCCTATCAACAGCCCCCGCCGGCATACCCCGGGCAGGGATACGCACCCCCGGACACGCATTCACAGCCACCCTATCAGGATTATCAGCAGCCACCCTATCAGCAATACCACCAGTACCAGCAGTACCCGGAATACCAGCCGGACGTGTATGATCAGTACGGCGGCTATCCACCACAACCACCACAGCCCGGCGACTGGATAACCAAGGGACAGGCTTTTTTCGATGGCCTGGTGGGCCGTCTCAAACGGTTCGTCCTGACCACCAATCCCATTCTATTATCATCGCTGGTTGTGCTGGTGGTGGGATTAACGGTCTTCACCATACTTGCCTTTCAGCTGGGGTGGATCAGGACCTCTGCACCAGCGCAGCAGACACAGACCACAAAAGATACAACACCGGTTCTCATATCCATGCTGACGGTCAAAGAAGGCTCAACACCCCACAGCGCCATCATCTCGTGGGTAACCAATAAATATTCCAGCTCGCAGGTAGAATACGGCATCTGGCCATACGCCAATACAACCACCCCCATACAGAACGACCCGAGGAACGGGGCCAACATGGGTGTCCTCACACATCAGGTGGGACTTACCAACCTGCTCCCCAAGACCTCCTATATCTACCGGGCTATTTCCTACGACAAATATGGAAATAAAGGCGTCAGCCCCGATATGCAGTTCGATACAACACCCTGATGTCTGCCGGGCATATAAGATGCGCCTGTGATATTATGAAAGAACCGTAGACATGCTGAAGAATTTTCTCTGTCCGAACTGTAAAAAGGAAAACCCGCCGCAAAATAAAAACTGCTTTTACTGCGGCACGCCGCTGGGGGTAATGGGTGCCTATAATTCGTTCTGCCCCAACGGTCATCGTCGGGTCCCCAATGATCGGTTCTGCGGTGAATGCGGCTGTCCGCTGCCGCCCATCTGTCCCAATTGCGGCAGATCCATTGACACATACTCCCGCTACTGCCCCGGATGCAGCTATTTTTGCGGCGGTGGCAGAGAAGGTTTAAGATAAAGGGTAACAGGCCCCCGCGGGTAAAAAGGAAGTTAACCATGGCAGATATACTTGATGAAGCGCAATCGCTGGTCCAGTGCAAGACGTGTCCCTGGTATAAAAACTGTGTGCTACCCGTCCGTGTAACCGAGCTGGATCTGAAAAAGCAGCTCGGACCGAATGCCGGCATTTTTACTGCACCGGGTGCGGAAGACCTTGGCATCAATCAGATTCTGGGTAGTCTGGCCTCGGCAGCCGAAAATTCCATACTGGAAGGCTGTCCGGTCTTCATCGACCGCCTGCGCAACAATCCCAACCTGGCACTGCGTATAAAAAAGATGATGCAGGACTGGTCGGAAGATAATCCACAGGAACAGAAGTAATTTTTAACCGCTGCACAAAGGAAGCTACCAACACAGGATTAGGGCGACATGGGCGAGAAGATAACCATCCTTTCATGGAATGTGGTCAGTATGCGCAACCTGCTGGAAAAAGCCAGCCTTGCCCCTCCCGGAAAGGAAAAACTGACATTCCTGCAGTGGCTGGAAAAGACGGGACCCGACATCATCTGTTTCCAGGAGACCAAACTGCAGGAACATCAGGTCCCCGATGCACTGCTGTCACCTCCCGGCTACCATACGGCCTGGTGTTTTGCCGACAGGCCGGGATACAGCGGCGTGGCAACCTTCAGCCGCCAGAAGCCACTTCAAATCGTGCGTGGCATAGGCATCCCCGGATTTGATGCCGAAGGACGCGTGTTGATGACCGAATTCCCCCGCTTCAGGCTCTTCAACGTCTATTTTCCCAAGGCCTATTCGCCGCGCGAGGTGGAGACAGCCCGCCGCGAAGGCGCAGCCAACGCCGAAAAGATGGCCGGACGGCTGCCCTTCAAGCTGGCCTTCTACGACGCCTTTCTGGAGCATGTCGATAAGCTCAGGGCCAAAGGAGATAGAATAGTCATATGCGGCGACTTCAACACCGCCCACAAAGAAATCGACCTGGCACGTCCCAGAGAAAACAGGGATACCTCGGGCTTTCTGCCGGAGGAACGCGCTAAAATAGACCTGTTTATCTCGCACGGCTATATCGACACGTTCCGGTATCTGAATCCGGAGCCCGGCCACTATACCTGGTGGAGCTACCGCTTCAAAGCCCGCGAAAAAGATATCGGCTGGAGGCTGGACTACTTCTTCATATCGGACAACCTTCTCGATAACCTCGACGACGCGTTTATAATGAAAGATGTTTACGGCTCCGATCACTGCCCCGCAGGTCTGACCTTGAAATTCACGTAAACCTATCCTAATATAGATGTAATGGCAGAAAACCTGGAGGAAAGGATACTCCCGGATGATATCGGACCTGCCACGCAGGATCGGCTGGAAAACTTCCTTTCGGCACTGTTCGAGCTGAAATACAATATCTCCAATATCGAAAAAAAGTACCCCTTCCTGGGAAGCGAGCTGTCGGCACTCTGCGATCAAACGCTTTCACAACTTTCGTCCATAACGGCGGCTGAAGACCCATCGATTCGTGTACGGCTCGATGAAGCAGCCGCAGTCACCACGGAAAATATAAACCCGAAGAGCATGGAAAGCGACATGAAACATCCCCTGCCGCCCTCGATTTCCCCGGTAGAAGAGACTGCCGAAGCCCACCACATGCACAGGAGAGTAAATCCTTTCATACACTGGCTCGATCTGGCAGGAGGCTGTATAGTTACCGGGCTCGACCGGATGGGCGATTTTATAATATCGATTATGGAGAAAATTTTTTGTGTTGAGCGGGGAACGGAAAAAGAGCGGCCGACCCGCGAACATCAAACCGGATAGTTCGGGTTACCCATGTGACCCTGATCACTGCCACTACCAGCAGAATATGCTTTAATTTATAAAATTAGGGAGGTGCTGAAATGAAGCAGAACGAAGGCACGGTTGATCGCATAATCCGCATTGTAGTGGGCATAGTTATCCTGGCTCTTTATCCGCTTATCGGGTGGTGGTGTCTAATCGGCCTCATACCACTGGTAACCGGCATAACGGGCTACTGCGGCATTTATGCCCTGTTCAAGATATCGACCAAAAAGAAATAGCTCTGTTTATGCTGTTTTAGCGGCGTCCCTTTCCTGCTGTTCGAGAATTAGCTGAATGGTCATGCGGGCGATATCGCCTGCCAGCGTGGAGCAGGTTTCGACGGCGCCAGCTTTGACTGCCGCTTCCATATCGGCCGGATCAAGCAGATTGAAAAATCTGCCGTAGAATTTTGTCTGCAAATCATGACAGCGGCAGGTACCGTACTTCTCTTTAAACATATTCTGAAGTTGCCGTGATAGAAGCACTGCCTTTAACATCTTTCCCCGCCTGTGGAAGTCCTCGCGTTTTCTGCCGAACATATAGCTTATGGCCATCACACCACCGGATAATGCTCCACAATGGCCGTCACCGGTAAGCCCCACACCATCGGCGAACCCGGTCGCCGCGCGGAAAACATCCTCATTTCCCATTCCCAGGGCCTCCAGGACCCCGACCAGAGTGCATTGAGCGCAATTTCCATTTTCCATTTCGTATTTTTTGGCCAGCTGAAAGGCCTTTTCCTGTAATGCCCCTTTATCAGCGCACATACTGTGTTGCCTCCTTAAAATAGCTGAGCGATTTTAAACCATATCTCAACCCGGATGCAACCTTTATTCAGTCCTGTCCCCTTTTTCCATCAGCAGATAAATTTTACACAGATTTTACAATTCCATAATGAATTTATTACCGTCGGCTTTATAATTAATTATAGAAAAACCCTTAAAGGAGGTTTTTATGTGGAAAAAGTTGTTATTAGCATCGGCAGGGCTTCTGCTGGTCGGTCTTCTCATAGCAGGGGCAGTTACGGCAGTCAAAGCCGATAACGGTAACCAGGCGGTGCGCGGACCGTTCGGCGGTAAGGTAATCGATCGGGCAGCGCAGATTCTGGGCATCGATAAACAGAAGCTGATTGATGCGTTTAAACAGGCCGGGACTGAAGTTGCCAGACAGAATATGGATGACCGTTTCGCTACATGGGTCAAAGAGGGCAAATTGACTCAGGCACAGGCCGATGAGTATAAAGCATGGCTGGCCGCACGGCCGGCCGGAGTTCCCGCACTCGTGCATGTCGATGCTGCCAAAGCTTCGGAATTCCTGGATAAACTGCTCAAGGATGGGAAAATAACTCAGGACCAGTACAACGCCGCCAAGGACTGGCTTGCAAAGAAGCCCGCCTTCAATCTGCCCGCACCCGACAGGCCGGCCGGTGTACCGGCAGGCAAATGCCGCGGCTGGAAAAAATAAAACAGAACTAATTACGGATACATCAACGGGCTGCACGGATAATCCGTGCAGCCTTTCCATTTGCCACAAACATATCCGCATATCCCTATAAAAAGCCCCCACCATATTAATAATCCCTTAATATTCATTTCCTATAATGCAGTTAACCGGTAATAAGTTAAGTACCGGGAAATTCCACAAAAAAGGAGGTCCAAGATGTGGAGAAAAGTACTTAATACCGCACTCACCATGTTCGGTATAGCGGTGCTGGTAACCGCGGTGGCGACTGCAGTCAATGCCGATAACGCAAAGTTCGGTCCACCGGGTATGGGCAGCGACAACCTCACAGTCAGAGTTGCTCAGATACTCGGGATCGACCAGAATAAGCTGGCCAATGCCTACATGCAGGCCGCCAGGGAGATGGAGACCCAGCGTACTAACGAAATGTTTGCCGCCTGGGTATCCGCCGGCAAACTCACACAGGCACAGGCCGATGCCTATAAAGTCTGGCTGGCTGCCAGGCCCGATGGCATACCGGGCATGTTCGGCTGGTCGGATAATACCACCCGCGAAGGCGAGATGCTCGATAAAATGCTCAAGGATGGCAGAATAACCCAGGCACAGTACAGCGCTATCAAAGCATGGCTTGCGCAGAAACCGGCAATCACTCTTCCACAACCTGAGAAGCCCGCTCAAAATGCCAACGTCGCAGGTAATCCCGGGGAAAAAGGCCTTATTGTAATCAGCCCCACCATCCTCGAGCAGCTTCTCAAAGATGGCAAAATCACGCAGGACACCTACAATGCATACAAAGCCTGGCTTGCACAGAAACCGTCAACCGAACTGCCCGCGCCGGCGGGCGGCCTCAGGCACGGTACACCACCGGTCAATCCACCGGCCAACAAATGAGCGACCTCATCAGGAACTATTAAAACTGCAGAAGAAGGGGGATTTAAATCCCCCTTCTTCTATGTATATCGAATATTACATATTGAATCCGGTGATATAATATTGCTGATTTAATAATTTATGGAGGAGGTTGTTTACGGCATGATAAACACAGCGGCCGGGCCGATTTCGCCCGACCAGCTGGGAATGACGCTGGTTCACGAGCACTTCTGTTTTGCCTACCCCGGCTGGTATGCCGATGCAACCATCGCACCATATAATCGCGAAGCTGCCCTTCAGACCGGCCTGAAGGTTTGTGAAACCCTAAAGCAGCTTGGAATCAAAAGCGTTATCGACCCTACACCCAATGACACCGGCGGACGAGATCCAGAGCTCTACAAAGAGCTTTCCAGAAGAACGGGCATAAACATCATCTGCACCACCGGCCTGTATACTGAAAAGGAAGGTGCACCGGCCTACTGGGAAACCAGGGTTGCCTTTGGCACGGACCTTTCGAAGCTGATATCGGAGCTATTTATTAAAGAAATCACCGAAGGCATAGGCAATACCGGCGTTAAAGCGGGCGCCATAAAGGTGGGTACCAGCCCCGTAATGACCGACTACGAAAAGGCGGTGCATAAGGCGGCCGTAATCGCCCAGAAGGCCACCGGCGTACCCATCATCACCCACACCGAAGGACCCACCGGAGGAGTTGAACAGGCCGAATTTCTTATCGCCCAGGGAGCCGACCCCAAAAAGGTACAGATCGGACATGTTAACAATTCCAAGGATATAAACTATCATCGGGCTATTCTCGCCAAAGGCACCAAAGTGGCCTTCGATCGCATCGGCCTGACCCCGCTTTACGGCGTGCCTGATGATATAACTGTACGGAACGTGGCTACGCTGGTTAAGGAAGGATTTGCCAACCAGATCGAGTTATCACATGATACGGTCAATTTCTGGGTCGGCAGACCGATCGACGTTCCTGAAAAAGCCCAGCCGCTCTTTAAAGACTGGCGGATAGACCACATATCCAGGGACATTATTCCAGCCCTTAAAGCACAGGGTGTAACCGATGACCAGATTAAAACCATGATGGTGGAAAACCCTAAAAACCTTTTCCTGGGTAAATAGCATTAAATCGGGAGGGGCAGCGGGTGTCCCGCTGCCCCTCATCCTACCAGGCAATCAAACTATAGGCACTGTAGAAGGCAAAAGCCGCCACACCCAAAATCATCAGCGAAAAAAAGAAAGTTGACCAATCTCTATCTCTTAAACCGGTAAAAGAAAACCAGCCGCCTATAAACAGCATCAACAGCCCTATAACCATACAACCTGCGGCCAGGCCGATGTTAAGCGTCATCTCGACCCCGACAAATATCCCGTGCCATTAATATGATTATAGCCCTACCCCACCAACTTGCAAGGCCGGAAAGCGCATTCAGGCGCGCTTTTTCTTCCTCGAATTTCCGGATGATTGAAACGCTGTAACAATTCCCCAGATTAAAAAGCCCACAGCCACAACGATTATAAAGCTGAAAAAGACCGGAAATACATAGTCGGGGTTTACTCTGCCGGTGTACGCTATATTTCTGAGCAGCCCTATAAAATACATTCCGCTGCATATGCCGGCCATAATTAGAATTATCTTCATCGGTTCTGACATTGCAACAGCCTCCTCCACGATTTGTTTATATGTATTTTATAAACGAATATAGTTTACTAAAACCGCATAAGAAACTCAACAGGGCATTCAGGTAAATGCGACCTCCGGCGAGGTTCCTTGAACATCAAGAACATCATCTGCCACCTGATGGCGGGATAACCCGGTGATATTTCAGCGGGCATCTTAAAGGCTATCCTTCAGGACAATCACCATCGTAAGACCGAACCCGAGACACCATATATTGATAAATGCATTCATTATCAGGTCGAGTGTTGAAACCAGGTAAACTCCGTTCAGAATGTTGAAGCTGAAGTCCAGTATGCCAAGAAACATCAGTGCACCGGCGGCAACCAGTGAAAGGCTATAGCCCGGCTTTCTATCTCTCATCAGCTGAATACCGGCGAGAAGCAGAAGCACTGCCAGCAAACTGTCCGGCAGCGGAAATGAATGCTCGTAGGCAAAATAGCAGGCCGGAGGCTTTTCCGGTGCCAGGCCTATGGTGAAAAACGCAATCCAGAATAATATCAGGCCCACACCGGTTACTATCTCCAGTGAGGCAATCAGCCGTCGCCTGTCTTCTTTCATACTACCGGCCTCCTTCGCATCTGATTGATATGAAATTAAGCTGCTTCAACAACGGTCCAGAAAAACTATATTTATATCGGTATTTATATCGGTATTATTTTTCAGATTTTTGCCCTTTCTGAATTTTCTTAATATCCGCATCCATCACCGACTCGACTATGCCCGGAAAAAAGCGCTTCATCCACCAGGTAAATCGGCCGTTGAGACCGGGGATAATGATAAAGTCTTCTCTGGCCATGCCAGCCAGCAAAGCTACGGCCACATCATCGGGCTGCATCAGGCTTGCAGCGCTGGATATGGCCCTGGTCTCGGCAGGTTTGAGCTTGTTCTCCTCGGCAAAGCCGGGAGTATCTGTATCCGGCGGACAGAGCACCGAAACACGGATATTGTATCTCTTAAGCTCGCTGCGCAGCACCTCCGATAACCCGATAATACCGAACTTGGCAGCGCAATAGTCTGCATAACCGAAAACGCCGATGAAGCCGCAGATGGAAGATGTATTAACGATATACCCGCCTCTATCTTTCATCAGCGGGACCAGCGTGGATATCGTATTCCACGTCCCGTACAGGTCTACGTGTATAATCTCGTCAAACTGGTGGTAACTGATATCCTCAAAATATCGCGGCCTGGCGAAACCGGCGCAATTCACCAGCACATCGGGCACGCCGAAATCCCGAACTGACGCCGACATTGCATCCTCGACTTCACCACGCTTCGATACGTCCACCGGTAGACAGGAAAACCTCTGGTGAACGGAGATGCGCCTTTCTTCAATCAGCTTTAACGCTTCCTCCAGCAAAGTATGCCGGCGGGCGAATACAATAATATGAGCTCCCCTCGAGGCAAACTGCCTGGCCACTGCCAGCCCTATGCCCTGGGAACCACCGGTTATGTAAACAATTTTATCTTTAAAGTCCTTCATTTTTGCTTTAACTGCGCCACATCCAGCGTCTTCAGCCACTCCATGGTACGGTGAAATCCCTCCCTGTATGGCACTTTGGGCTTCCAGCCAAGTTCACGCTCAGCCTTTTCAATTGAAAACCTGAAACGCGAACCCAGATTGGTTACGGTATAGGTCGTCAGCAGCGGCCTTTTTTCAATGCGGAATAACCGCCATATAAACTCCATCAATCGTGCGGCTGCCATCGCCGACCAGTAAGGGATGTATGTTTTAACCGGCGGAACTCCCAGCGCACTGGCGATACCATCGCAAAATTCTTCTAGTGTAGTGGACTCGCCATCATGCACCAGGTAGCCATTGCCTACCGCGCGATCATCCACGGCTATTAACATGAGAAGATCTACAAGATTTTCGATATAGGTCGGCCAGACGATAGCGTTTTTACGCCAGAATATCATCTCTTTTTTAATAATGGCATCTGCCAGCAGGGGCACAAAGGTCCGGTCACCTTCCCCGAACACCCACAGTGGATAAACCATGGTCACAGGCAATCCTTTCTCCCGGTGATACCTCCACATGATCTTCTCAGAATCTATCTTGGAATCAGGGTAAGGCTCTCCCCAGTACTGGAGAGGCATGGACTCATCCATGACGATATCTTCCCTTGTACCGAACACGTCGCAGGTGCTCATATCCACCAGTCGCTTCACATTTGCTTCGACGGCAGCCCTGGCGATATTTTCGGCACCACCTACAGTTATCTCGCGAAAGAGCTTCTTTGGTGCCCAGTCGGTAACCACAGCCGCACAATGGAACACAATATCGCACCCGCCCACCGCCTCACGCACTTTAGCAAAATCGCGGATATCACCTTCCACAACCTCTACACCTTTCTGTTTCAGGTTTTCGCCGCCGGCATCGCCCGGCAATACCAGCGCACGCACATGATTGCCCACAGTAAGGTTGGCATTGACGATATGGCTTCCGATAAAACCCGTGGCGCCCGTAATCAGAACCCTGTTCATCCGGCCCCTTCTTTATCTAAATTGCATCAATATGTTAGCCCTTGAGCATATAAAAATCAATACTTCCATCGTAGAAGAAGTGTTACATTCGGGAATCCGGAAATGGATTGATAAGTCCTATTGACATAATCTTAATTTATATTATAGACTTCAATTGAGGGTATTTATATGGAAAGCCGTTTTTCGAGAGAAACGGTGATGAGGGCCTGGCTGAGGTGTGAGGGGAAGTGCGAATGCCAGAGACCGTTGCACGGTCACGCCGGTCGCTGTAATCGGCTGCTGGCATGGAGCCAGCGGGGCAGAGAGGGCAATGAGGCCTGGGAAATACGTCCGCGCAACAGTAATTCCGAACCAACCCTATCCAACTGTGAAATAGTCTGCCGGACCTGTATTCGCCGCGATATCGACAGGAGCAAACATACGGTCAGAACGGGCATATCCTGGTTTTAGCAAATCGTTTGTCAACCAATGCTAATCCGACACAACCACGTTGCCGAGCTTTTACTGCAATGATGTTCCGATTTCAATTACACAGGCGTTATTAGGCAAATACTTTCCGCTCAGTTTATAATCTGTAAGGGCGCTTTTTTACTTAATATAAACAGGGATGGCTTATTCGCATACAATATAAAATAAACGGAGGTATCATTATGCCAAAAATGGCCACTCCCGAAAGTGTTCTGAATTTTGCCCACACCAACAACTGGCTGCCGCTATGGTCGTCTGATGGAGATATTTTAAACGTTTTTCTTACTCCTGCCGGTAAGATCATCGAAATATATTTCGAAAAAAACAAGATAACCGTTAAGGAGATACTATCCTACGTAGCTAAATAGTAGATAGTATCAGCGGAAACAAAATTTAAACCGGCCGAACGGGCATAGCAGTGCAATCCGACTGGTTTTGGCCCATCGTCAAAGACATAGCCTAAATATATTCACCACTTAACAAAGTTATGCTACGAAGAAAGGCTTTGCCGTACCCTCTTGCCCGGATACTTCAATCTGCTGTAGCATAACGCACAAATTTTCGGTAAAATCAAGAAAATCCTGCATTCTAAATAAATAATAGAATCCTCACGATTTAAGTTCGATATGGAGAAAAAAACTGTTGCTGTAATCGGCTCGGGAGCTGTGGGAAGCTATTATGGAGCCAGGCTGGCTGAGGCAGGACATGACGTCCACTTTCTGATGAGGAGGGACTACCATGCCGTGAGCATTTCCGGCCTGAATATCACCAGTCCGGACGGCGATATCAGACTGAGCCATCCCAAAATCGCCCGCAGCAGTAATGAAATCGGACCGGTCGATTGGGTTATCTGCGCTCTTAAGGCTACTTCACTTCTGGAGGCGAAAAATCTGCTGGCTCCATGTGTAACAGAGCATACACGCATTCTGGTGCTGATGAACGGATTTGGGCTCGAGGATCGTTTTGCAGCCTGGTTTGAGGCCGCAAAGATATTCGGCGGCCTGGCTTTCACCTGCATCAACCGTGGTCGGCCTGGCTACGTACATCATCTCGGCTACGGCAGGGTAACCATCGGCCACTACCTCAACGATCGGAACGAGCTGGCGAACGCACTCTCCCTGTGGAAAGAGACCAGAGTGGATGTGGTAACAGCACCATCTTTGCTGAAAGCACGCTGGGAAAAGCTCTGCTGGAACATACCCTTCAGTGGTCTGTGCGTAGCCGCCGGCGGCATCACCACCGATAAAATACTGGCAGATGCCGACCTGCGCAATTCGGCACGGATTCTGATGGAGGAAGTGGTCAGAGCCGGCAATGCAGACCTCAGGTCCCACGGGGAAAATGTCAGCATCGATGGTCCTACAATGATTGAGAATATGTTTAAAATGACCTCGACTATGGGCGACTACCGTCCCAGCACCATGATCGATTTCGTTGAGGGACGTGCTATGGAAATCGAAGCCATTTTCGGCGAGCCCCTCAAGCGTGCCCGAACATTAAAGATCGATGTGCCCTATCTCAGCCTGCTCACCGCTATATTGAGATCGCTCAACCGGGAAAGAAAATAGAGCTGCCATATCACCTGCGACGTCGGGTAACCAGTTCTATTAATGATATATTCAATATTATCGCCAGCAAAATGGGAATGGCTATTATCCACATATTTTTAGCTATATCCACTCCCAGATAAAAGCAGATGAAGAGGACAATAAATGTTATCAGCATCCCCACCATGCCACAACCCACAGCCAGATAAATATAAACAGAAGACAGCTTCATCCTTCACTCCGCACGCGTATAACCGCCGCTGGGACCACATACGTCTGGTTCTATCCTCGTTGGTCCATTCTACCATAACTTCCTTGACCCGTAGCAATTACAGGAAATATGGAGGATATTTTCCACATCAGCATTTCATCGAGTATAATGATTGAATATTAAATTCGTAAAATTAAGGAAGATTGATCATGAAATGGTTTGGATGTCTCCTTTCCATCATCGGCATAATACTGGTTATCTTCGTACTAACCCATCTGACCGAGATATGGAAATACCTTGAAGGCCTTCTGCCGAAATAAAATTCCTATGGTCGTCGATAAAGACCGATAACCGACACTCAGAGTTGCAGTTGCCTTGTTGACCGACCGGCTACCTTATTTGCAGACGTAGGATAAGAGCGACCTCACCGTCACTTTGTTTTTCTCAAAATAGAATTCGACTATCGTTCCTGCGGGTGAAAGGAACGCACACGTACTGTAGGTCTCGTTAGCCCAGAGCAGCATCCAGTTATTGACCTGCGTCCAGGCCAGTACTTCATCCGGTGTCTGTATCCTGTAAACCATTTTTTCGCCTCGCTCCGATAATATAACGTTATAATGCTGTTAAAATATACCAGAATTGGCAAGATCAATACCATAATAGCTTGCCAAGAATTTCTTCCGGCTGGGGCTTTTGCATCAGAAGTTAATGTCAATTATTATGGGTGTACAAATTCGGGTATAAGGAGATAAATGTGGAACAGGTAAGCACACTGTATCCGGCATGGATGTCATGGCTCATACCGATACTCGTATTATGGACGGTGCCCTGGAAGGGAATAGCACTGTGGAAATCCGCGCGTAACGATCAACTGGCCTGGTTCATCGTATTGCTGGTCGTCAACACCCTTGCTATCCTTGAGATCATCTATATCTTCGGTTTCAGCAAAAAGCGCAAATCCACACAGACTTTATGATAGAGATTGGCCTCTATCAGGGTATCATGGATTTACCGTAACTGTCACGGTGGCGTTATCGCTCCCGCGGCTGTTTATGGCTGTAAGCGTGTAAGTGGTGGTTGATTCGGGGGACACTATCTGGGAAAAATTCGAGGCAGGGATCCCGATGTCAGGATTGATGACGATGACTGTTGCTCCTCTAATATCCCAGGTAAGTGTTGAAAACTGACCGGCCGATATGGTACCGGGGCTGGCTCTGAAAGCATATATAATCGGCGGATCACCTTCAGTCGATCTGGTTGCGGTGACAGTAGTGGTTGCCGATGCCGTCCCAAAGCTGTTGATGGCAGTCAGCGTATAGGTAGTTGTGTCGCCTGGGACAACCAGCATATAGCCCGTAGATGGCACAGTTCCGATGCCGGGAGTAATGGTAACGCTCCTGGCTCCCGAAACAGACCAGGATAGTGTTGAGTTTTCACTCAGCATAATCGAAGACGGAGTGGCAATGAACGAAGTAATTGTTGGCGGACCGGTGGTTGTGGGTGAGCTCGTCGTGGGAGTTACAGCACTTGTGTCCACAGCAATTGTAATCGACTTATTCACGGTGCCATAGCCGCTATCGGCAGTCAGCGTGAAGGTGGTGGTTGCCACCGGCGTTACTTTCCATGAACCCTTCGATGCTACCCCGCCTATTCCCTGGTTGATATTTATAGATGTAGCCCCAATAACATCCCACCTGATCACCGATGATTCGCCCGATTTTATAGAGAGCGGCTCGGCGCTGAAATCATTTATTATCGGCACCTTAGAAATCGTAACCGTTATCACGGCTGTAGATGTGGAGTTCCCCGAGTCGTTGGAAGCGGTCAACGTATAAGTAGTGGTGTTCGCAGGTGTTACCGCCTTTGTTCCACTTGCCGGCACCTCGCCGACATCCGGATTGATTGAGACGGAAGTGGCATCAGAAACTTCCCAGGACATTGTTGCCGATTGACCTGCGATAATAGAGTCGGTATTGAAGCTGAAGCGCTTGATGGTCGGCAGGGGTCCTTTTACAGTGATTTTTACCGTCCTGTTTGCAGAACCCATAAGACTTTTAGCAGTCAGTGTATAAACCATGCTCGAAGAAGGCGATACAATTTTGCTCCCGCTTGAAGGCACAGTGCCGAGATCGGGGCTGATGGTAACCGATGTGGCCCCTTTAACATCCCAGACAAGAGTGGCAGATTGGCCGAGCGGTATCTCGGATTGACTGATCTCAAAAGATGATATTGTGGGTACGGTAAATAATTTGCCGATTTCATCCTGAAAGCTTATAAGCGCAGTTATCAGTATTGCGGCCACACCAGCACTTATTGCAACCCTGGTAACAATCTGTCTATTATCTCTTATCAGCTTTGCAATCGTCTGAAGCAGATTTGTTTTTTTGGACCCTGACCGCTTTTTCTTCCGGCTCCGCAAGCCTGCTTCCGCCTGCTGTTCCTGCTGGCTGTACTGGCTATACTGACCATATTGATTGTACTGCTGGCCCGCCTGATACTGCTGCCAGGTTTGTTGCTGATAATACTGGTCCTGCGATTGATAATATTCCTGCTGGGTCTGCGCATCGGGCCAGGTTATCAGCGTCTTACAGTTGGTGCACTGCGGCTGGCGGTAGGCCAGCGGCGCCATACAGTTGGGACAGTAATAAAACTGCTGCATACTTAATTTTCAGGCCAAATACAGCCGGAGTCAAGCACGTGATGGATAACATTTACCGATTTATTATATACAACATTAACATACAATCATTAAATACCGTTTAAGCACGTTTATCCACTGTTAAAATTTCACA
>DAOTVU010000031.1:0-25811 GCA_034436215.1 Dehalococcoidia bacterium | reverse complement strand
CGAAAATTTCCCTGCAAATAAGTTAATATCAATGCGTGAACCTGTGGATGCTATAACAATCTGGTTGGGTTTCGATTGAAGATAAAAGATAAAGGAAAGAAATATGGCAGAATTTATTGTGAATGAAAAACTTAAAAAATGGATAGGATATACATCAGATCCTTATATATATAAAGTTGAAGAAGGCGCAATACAAAGATATGCACGGGCTGTTGGTGATAGTAATCCTCTGTATTGTGATGTTGAATATGCTGCCAGAAGTAAATTTGGACGATTAATGGCACCACCTGGATTTGTAGGCTGGTCTGTTTCAAAAGACTTCGATTTTGAAAAACTGGTATACAATCTGGTTGCCGATGGCGCACCGTTGGAAAATGTAGATGGTGGCGTAGAATATGAATTTTTAGCACCCATAGGTGCGGGTGATATATTAACTATGGTTGTTAAGGTTGTAGATATAGTTGGGCGCGAAACAAAATTGGGCCCGACAATGATAACGACGTATGAAGTTACCTTTAATAATCAGAGGGGAGTTGTAGCACTGAAAGAACGCCATACTTTCCTGAGCTTTGGAAATGTTTAAGGGTTACAAAAGAAAAGATGGCAGATATGGGGTACGTAACCACGTACTTGTCATTTCTTCAGTATTATGTGCGAGCGGTGTAGTGGACGCGATAAGCAGGGCGTTGCCGGATGTAATTCCCGTCCAAAATCCATACGGTTGTGGGTACGGCCCAGAGGATTTCTTTAGAAGTTTAAATACTTTTGCAGGACTTGTGAACAATCCTAATGTCGGTGCGGTTTTAGTTGTAGGCTTGGGGTGTGAGCTATTAAAGAGTGAATACATTATTCAATCAGTTCAGAATAAACCCGCTGAAGCTCTTGAAATTCAGCAGTTCGGAAGTGCTACCACCACGCGTAAAGGTATCAGCATAGCTGAAAAAATGCTCAAACATGTAAGTACCCAAAAACGACAAGCTGCTCCTTTAAATGAGTTGATCGTTGGTCTGAAATGTGGGGGTTCAGATGCATTTTCTGGTGTTACGGCTAATCCAGCCGTCGGCGCAGCTGCAGATATGCTGGTAAACGCAGGTGCGTCCGTGATTTTGGGTGAAACCACTGAGATGATAGGGACTGCCCATATTATGAAAAAGCGTTGCAAAGATGCGGAATTGGGTACAAGGATGGAAAAGTTGATAATGGATCAGGAAAAATTCGTACGCGATTATCTGGGTGAACTTGCAGGCTTGGTAATTTCGCCGGGTAATATAGAAGGTGGTTTGTCATCTATTACCGAAAAATCTTTGGGCTGTGTTGCCAAAGCAGGCTCCACGCCCATTGTTGAAATTGTTGATTATGCGGTGAAACCATCGCGAAAAGGCCTGGTTATAATGAATACAACGGGATATGATATTGATGATATGGCTGCTATGGCGGCGGGGGGTGCTCAGATTATACTGTTTACAACAGGTAGGGGCTCACCTGCTGGGTTTCCAGCAATTCCTGTGGTTAAAATATCCAGCAATACGGATACTTATGAGAAAATGGCAGGGGATATAGATGTTAACGCAGGCACAATACTTGATAATAATAAGAGTATTAATGAAGTTGGGGAAGAAATATTCAATTATCTTATTGGTGTGGCTGATGGAAGATTAACCAGATCGGAATTAAATAAATCAAGGCCGTTTAGCTGTCTAAAGCAAGGGCCTTCGTTTTAGCAAAGTATGAAAACAATATGTTAAATCGGAAAATATAGTAACAACGTATTTGATATTAAAGTCTGGATGTATATTAAATGGTTGAAAAGGTTTAATTGTGTTGAAAAGTGTTGATAATTGATAATGGACTATTGGTTTGTTGTTCCTTATCGAATAGAGATCAAGTGTTATAAAATAGTATAAAGGTATATCATCAATTATGCTCTGAGTGCTCAAAGGTTTTGAAATTATTTGGTTGACTGGCAATATTCTGTCGGTTTCATAGATATTCAGCTTTTGGTGGTATATCGTTACTTTGGTAAACTCGTTCAGAATCTTAGTCTTTTCATACCTTAGACTACTAACATATTGCTGGTGGATTGCCTCGACATATTCTTACATGCCTCTTTGTATCATGAAGTATTCTTTCGGTAACAGTATTTATGTAGCAACATTGCCATTTTTGGAAGCAAAAATAACAAGTAATTTCGTATAATTGCCAAACTGTGACCAATCAAATAAAATTAACTTCACTTTATATACCGATGTATATGTTATGTTAACGGCTTTTACCAGCATTGTTGCCGATATAATTGTAGCGTTGATACTGGTTTTCAGTTTTATCGGCGGGTTTAGAGAAGGTGCACCCAGGGAAATCGCCGGATTAACGGCTTTTATCCTTGGTTTAATATTTACTTACTTTTTTGTCGGGTCTGTAGCGGGATGGTTATCTTTTGTATCCGACGATACCTGGCGGTCTCTGTTTTCTTTTCTGTTGACCTTGGGAATAATCATTGTAATATTATATTTGCTGTTGTGGATACCCCGAAAATTTTTAGAGAAGGTCTGGACTGATGGAATTATATGGAGTTTGATGGGTGGTGTACTGGGATTATTCAGCGGGATGCTCGGGCTTGCTCTATTTATTAAATTATCCAATTTCTATGAAGTGTGGCCCTGGCTCAATCAGGTTTTGGCCTCATCCCGTATATTAAGTTTGATAGATTCGATGTTAGGTGGTGTAATAAATACGCTGGTAAGGACACTGCCTCATTAGAGTGTGTTTCAGTACTTTTTCTTTCGCTGGGTAATTGGCGGCTGTCTCAGATAGACGGGCTGCAGTGTGTGGATGTCATCGGGGCCGCTTTCGGTAAAATGCTTCCATCCAAGATATGCAAGATGAGCCGGCCTTCTCAGTCTGGTAGGGTAGTCGGGTACTATTGCCTTCTCTTCGGCTATAGATTTTATATCTTCAATTATCGGTAAAGGTATCTCCCCGCATAAAACGGTAGGTTCGGCTATCTCGCGAGCCAGTTTTTCTGCAGTAGTCAGATATTCCGGGCGCAGGCATTGCCAGTCATCCCCATTCTGATAAATTGCGGTGGCTATCTCTCCTCTGCCCGCATCGTGGATGGGGCAAATAGGTAGCCCGATGCAGGCGAAAGGATATGCCTCAATTTCCAGCGTGCTCACGCCCTTTACAGGAATACCCAGGGAAAACGCCAGACCTTTAGCAGCGCTGATACCTGCACGCAAACCGTTGAAACTTCCCGGACCTATTGCAACAAATATAATGCTGATTGCCTGTCCGGCCTGATTGGACGACTCAAGTAGATATGCAATGTTGGGGTACAACTCGACCGTGTGGTTCCTTCCCGGTTTCCAGGTGATCTCGGCCAGCAGCTCACCTTTTTCGGATAATGCTACTCCACCCCAGTCTGTTGAGGTATCTATCGATAGTTCCAATTTATTTTATCCTTTTTAAGTTCCTGCAAAAGGTTTTTCGTCAGGTCGATATATAAGGAGCCGTGGGGTATGAAGATGATTGTTCGCTTATCGTCACCCGAGTGTTCCATTTGGATGGTCAGATTATCATGCGGGAATAAAGGCTCTCCTTTTTCAGCCCATTCAACAGCGCATACTGCATCGGGCCGGAGATACTCTTCTATACCCAGATCGATGATTTCAGCGGTGTTACTCAGCCGGTAAAGATCGAGGTGGTTTAATTTTAGACGGCCGTTGTATTCTCTGGCAATCATAAATGACGGGCTGCAAGCGTATTCCTGCACACCCAGACCGAAGGCAATGCCCTGTACCAGATGAGTCTTGCCTGTACCCAGATTCCCGATCAGAAGAAAAACCTCGCCACCTGCAGTAAGCCTGCCCAAGATAATTCCGAGTTCGCGTGTTTGCTCGGGGCTGTAGGTGACAACAGTTAATTCAGTCATGTGCTTTAAATGCCATCAGTGTCGATAATGATTCCACCCTGTTATCTCTTCAGGTAGCGGTTTTCCTGTTTCGTCAAGTACGGTAACTACCCCCTTTTTTGTGGCAGTACTTTCAATTATTTCGCCTATTATCGTCACCCGTATCTTTAGCTGGTCTCTTATTTTATCTATCAGTTCTCCTTCAGCGGTGAATATAAGACCGTAATCTTCTCCGCCTCCGAGTAATAATTTGACATAATCCTGTTTGAAATAGTTTTTTAAGATAGGGTGAACGGGCAATAAATTGGTATGGACTATAGCGTTTAAATTGCTGGCTTTGCAGATATGTGTGAGATCGGCTATCAATCCGTCGCTGATATCGATGGCCGTTTTTACACCCGTTAAAGCAAGAACTAACCCTTCATTAATTAAAGGTTGCGGTTGATTCAACGACCTGATCAGAAAATTCGCATGTCTTGCAGGGATTTGTGGTTTTTCGTGCAGAACTGTCATGCCTGCAGCAGCCAGGCCGGGATATCCTGTAATTGCGATCAGCTGGCCCGGTTTTGCAGACGATCGGGTCATTGGCTGATAGGGGCACGTGCCGATAAGGGTAATATTAATCGATATATTATCTGCTGAAGAGATGTTTCCCCCGACAATGCTGGTGTGGTAAAGATTGCATATTTTTATCATACCCTTGTACATCGACATTATATCCTGCACACGGTGATAGCCCGGCAATGATAATGAGACCAGCGCATACTGAGGGATCGCCCCCATAGCTGCTATATCGCTTAGATTAACTGCCATTGCCTTCCATCCCAGATCCGGCCAGTCGATGTGGCTTAAATCGAAATGTACTTTCTCTACAAGGACATCTGTAGTGGCTGTCTGAAGGGATTTTGGGGATTTCCATACGGCGGCGTCGTCACCGATCCCTACTGTAAGATTTTGCCAGCTCTCCATTCTTTTATCACTGGTTTTCTGAATAAGCCGGCTGATTTTTTCGATTAGTCCGAATTCACCTATATCGGATACAAGCATGACGTGATTATAACACAGGGCGAAATTACGTACGAAATGGCCGAACAAGACCTTACAGGGCCTTGATTAATCGATCAGTAAACCGATACAATAGATCAAATATGCGCGTAAAAGCGTACATCCATAAGCAAGGAGGGAGCCGTTTGATGGCAGATAAGGTAGAACAGGTAGAAGAACGCAAACCAGTGAGCATGTTGCCTCCGCAGACACTGGCCTTTTACAAAAAAGCGGAGGAGAACTACGAGGGATTTTGGGAGGAGGCAGCGCTGAGTGCAAGGCACGACCTGCACTTTTTCAAACACTGGGATAGGGTTTTCGAGCATAATTATCCGACCTTTAAATGGTACGTTGGGGGCCGGACTAACATCTGTTACAGCGCGCTGGACCTGAAGATAAAGCTAGGCAGAGGTGCTAAAGCGGCTTATATCGCCGAGACTGGTGACACTGGCGAGATCAAGACGGTGACCTATATACAGCTCCTCAATATCGTGAAGAAATACGCCGCTGCGCTGCGTGGAATTGGCGTCAGGAAGGGCGATCGCGTGGCTATCTACATGCCCATGGGTATCGAAGCGGCTGCCATGATGCTGGCCTGTGCCCGCATAGGTGCCATACACGTGGTGATCTTTGCCGGCTTCTCACCGCGTGCTATCGCCGACCGCGTTGAGCTCTCCGGCGCAAAATATCTGGTATGCAAAGCCCGTGGCTGGAGACGTGGTAAACCTGTAGAGCTGAAAGAGATGGTGGATGATGCGCTGGGCAGGCTGCCCGCTGACCACGGCTTCAAATATACGGTGATTTTAACAACTCCAGAAGATAAAAATGTCCCCATGGCTGCCGGCCGCGACATGCCATGGGCGGATTTTCTGGCAAAGGGTGAGGGCCAGAGCGGGGAATATGAGGAGATGGAGTCGAACGAGCCGCTCTTCCTCCTGCCGACCTCCGGTACCACCGCCAAGCCCAAGGTCAGTATGCAATGCCATGCGGGCTACCAGGTCTATGTCTATTCCATGGCCAAGTGGATCTACAATATGGACGCCAACGATATCTGGTTCTCCACGTCGGATATCGGCTGGATCGTGGGGCACAGCTATAATGTGTATGCGCCCCTGTTGCACGGATGTACCTCCATTCTCTACGAAGGCACACCTGATTATCCCCGCAATGATATGTGGTACGACATAATAGAGCGCAACCGGGTAACGGGCATTTTCACCTCGCCGACTGGCATTCGCGCGCTGGCGCGCTTTGGAGTTGAGCCCGCCCGCAAGCATGACCTCAGTTCCGTGCAGCGTGTGGTCTGTGCCGGTGAGGTGCTCAATCCGGCTGCCTGGAAGTGGTTCCAGGAGGAGATATTCCAGAACAGAATACCGGTGATAGATCATATGTGGCAGACCGAGACCTCTGGCGCCATCATCGGTAATCCCTATGGCATCGGCATGGCTCCGATCAAGCCAGGTTCTTCAAGCTTCCCAACACCGGGCGTTATTGTAGATATTGTGGATGAAAAGGACGGACGCTCACTGGGCGTGGGAGAGAAGGGTGTACTGGTCATTAAGAAACCATTCCCGGGTTTAACTCCAATGCTGTGGGGAGATCCTGAGCGCTATAAGATGGACTACTGGGAGGCCAGGCCGGGAACAAAGGGCATGTATTACGCCGGCGATGCTGCCGAGCGTGATGCCGACGGATACATCTGGTTTGCCGGACGTGCTGACGAGGTTATCAAGATTGCCGCACACCGCATAGGTACGATAGAGGTCGAGAACGCGCTGGTGTCGCACCCCGCAGTGGTGGAAGCGGCTGTGACCGGCGTGCCCGATGAGCTGCGTGGCGAAGTGGCCAGTGCGTTCGTGGTACTCGCCAAGGGGTATGAGCCATCCGAAGCCCTCAAGAAAGAGCTGATCGAACACGTCCGCAAGGAGATGGGAGCCATTGTGGTGATGAAGGACATCGGCTTCCTGCAAATGCTTCCCAAGACTCGTTCCGGGAAGATCATGCGCCGCGTTATAAAGGCGGTGCTGACTAACAAGCATCTGGGTGACCTCTCCACAATCGAGGAAGAGGCGTCAGTGGACGAGATCAAGGAAGCCATCAACAAGATGGGCCGGATGTAGAAACTTAAACGCCACCGGCTTTTTATGCTTGCCCAGCTCTATAGCGGCCTTCAGCCCCTTATCCTTGATGACTTTGAAGACCAGGCTGCGCTCGGGAACCGTATAGAAGGGACGTCAGTACTTGCGCAGTAGCTTTTTATCTATCTCAAAGACCGGCCTGGACGCGTGGAAGGCTGCAGCATAGCGTTCTTATCAGGTATGATGGGCTCGATGATACCCTCGCGGAACTCAGGTATCCATGAGGCTGGCTCGTTGGGATATTCCAGCGGATGGTTGTAGTTCCTGTTGGCCAGCACCATGTTCCAGCTGATGTAGAACCCTATGCCGTTGATCCAGGTGTGCGGCGAGAAAATGCGATTATTCCCGCGACAGACATCGATAACCTTCCTTTATCACCTGGTGTATGCCACCGACAAATGTGGCCGCGGGCTGATAAATGTGGAAGCAGTCCTTTTCAAACATGATCTTGATCTCGTCCCAGCCATGGTTGAGCTCTGCTATCGGATACAAGCATGACGTGATTATAACCCAGGGCGAAATTACGTACGAAATGGCCGAACAAGACCTTGTATTACGACAGAAGCACGTATATAATGCAGTTAAATTAAATTCAGGCGGTGAATGAGATGCAGCAAACAGTAGCTTGCCCCAATTGTGGATTGCAGAATGCATCCAATCAGCAATTTTGTGTGTCCTGCGGTGCGCACCTGGGTAATCCGCAGAGGCCTATTTCTCATATACCCATCGTAACCGGCGTGGTTGGAACGGCCCAGGCTCAGGGTGGAGTACCCGGTCAATCTATCAGCACTTCAGGTGCGGCAATTTCGAGATCACCAGACAGGGTGGAAGTTAAACCTACGTGGGGACTGGCCTGGGGTTTGTTCTGGAGATTGCTGATAATCGAGCTGTTTGCAGCTGGATTGATTTTCCTCGGATATATGCTTGTCAGACTTATACTCGGATATAATGATATTTTCGGACCATGGTGAATGGGTAAAAAATGAGATACAGATCTGATAATCTGCTTTTATCTGACGCCCAAATCTTATTTTGATGCTGGTTTTCGCGCAGGTTATCCCCTGAATCGCCCAGCCAATAATAGGGTACAGTGGGACAAAGATAATCAATTTACGATTGTTGAGAAGTAGTCCTGTGGATTTTTATGTTATAATCCAGCTTCTGTGAAATATCTGATTATTGCTGATATTCATGGCAACCTCGAGGCTTTCCGGGCTGTACTGGAGGATTCGGATAACCACGGAGGCTTCGGTCATGTCTGGTGTCTCGGAGATATTGTGGGTTATGGGCCGGATCCATCTGCCTGTTTATCTTTGCTGCGGCAACTTGATCCGCTCTGTGTATGTGGCAATCACGATCTGGCGGCTGTGGGGAAAATCGATATTGGGGATTTTAACTCGGATGCGGCCCGGGCAAATCGCTGGACTTCGGAAGTATTGGCTCCCGATGAACGGGAGTATCTGGCTAACCTGCCGGAAGTGATAATCGAAGGCGATTTTACACTTGTTCATGGCAGCCCACGAATGCCGGTATGGGAATATATAGCTTATTCTTACGTGGCAGAAGAAAATTTTAAATACTTTAAAACACGCTATTGTCTGAACGGTCACACGCATGTGCCATTCATCTTCGAACAGGATGAAATTATGGTAAACGAAGGGTATATGAAGAGCGGTGACTCAATAGTACTCGGTGATAAGCGACTTATTATTAATGCTGGCAGTGTGGGCCAGCCGCGTGATAGGGACCCTCGGGCAAGTTATGCTCTGTATGATTCAGATAAAATGGTGATAGAACATTATCGAGTTGAATACGATATCGATGAAACTCGGAGAAAAATGGAGGAGGCAGGGTTGCCCCATTTCTTAATCGCCAGATTGGGCTGGGGTGTCTGATGTTGAAAAGTGCAATGCCTGGTAGTAGTATTCTATTGGGTCGTGCTAAACGGGGAACTAGCGGTGCCCTGTACCCGAGATCCGCTATAGCGGGGTTGAAGTCCGGCTCGAGGTTCTGTCATTCGGGACTGCGCGGATAAAGCGGTGTTGACGGCCTGGTCTTGCGCGGCGGAGAGCTATGAACCCCGTCAGGTCCGGAAGGAAGCAGCGGTAAATAGTGAGCTCCGGGTGACGCAGGGATACCGGGTCTGAGCTGGCTAGCCCGGGTAAGCCGGATGGCATTGTCGACAGCCGGTGCACGGCCCGCTTTATATCTGATAGAAAATTAAAGTGCCGTTGAAAAAGACTTTTTATCCAGAGGATGCAGATCGCCTTCTCCACAGTATCGGCCTGCATGCTAAAAAAAGATTGGGCCAGCATTTTTTAATAGACGTTTCCGTGAAAGAGAAAATATTACGGGCAGCAGAGTTGTCCCCCCATGATGCAGTGGTCGAAGTTGGTCCAGGCCTTGGAATACTGACGGAAGAGCTGGTTAAACAGGCCGGCAGCATTATTGCGGTTGAGCTTGATGTCGATCTCGCAAAGAGATTGCAGAAAAAATTATCGAACTACGCAAATATACGGATAATCACGGACGATATATTAAAACTTGATTTGGATGGCCTGCTGGGTAATGAAAAAAACTATAAAGTGGTAGCCAATATACCTTACTATATCACTTCCCCTCTGCTTCACTATTTCATTTATAAGGTTACAAGACCTTCGATGATGATAATAATGATGCAAAAAGAAGTAGCCTTGGATATAGCTTCACCGCCCGGTAAAATGAGCTATCTTTCTTTGAGCATGCAGTTGTTCAGTCATCCTGAGATTATATGTGAAGTTCCCGCCTCTTGTTTTTATCCACCTCCACGGGTGGATTCTGCTGTTGTAAAATTTTTTATGAGGCAGTCGCCTGCATTAGAGGTCGATGACATAAATGGGTTTCTTGAGTTTGTGCACAAAGGATTTGGTGCACCCCGAAAAAAGATAAGCAATTCTCTGGCTATCGGTATGAAGATAGAGCCGCTCAGGGCTAATAAAATACTGGAAGAAGCCGGGTTAGATGCACAAAGACGTCCTGGAGCTCTGTCGATGGAGGAATGGAAACGATTATACGATCTGACAAAGGGAATGATGTGATAGAGTTACTCGCACCGGCCAAATTAAACCTGGTGTTGGAAGTTCTGGGTAAACGGCCGGATGGTTATCATGAGATAAGCAGTATTATGCAGTCTGTATCACTGTATGATAGGTTAATTTTTTTGCCATCCAGAGAATTGCATTTGTTCTCCAATTATAACGGTATTTCAGTTGAGAATAATCTCATAATAAGGGCGGCAGAGATGCTTAAAACCAGATATGGAGTTGGGAGGGGGGCAACTATCGAACTCGAGAAGCATATCCCCGTTAGTGCAGGGCTTGGAGGTGGGAGTAGCGATGCCGCCGCTGCACTTGTTGGTCTTAATAGGCTATGGTCTCTAAATTTAAGCTTTGATGAATTGATGCAAATAGGCAGTGAAATGGGATCGGATATACCGTTTTTTTTGAAGAAGGGAACGTGTCTGGCTCAGGGACGTGGCAATATTATTACGGCGCTACCCGATATCGACGAGACATGGTTTATACTGATAAATCCACAGGTTGCTAAACCCGATGCCAAAACTGCTTTTATGTACGGTTTAATCGATAAATCGCATTTTACAGATGGGGGATATACGGATAAATTGTGCAAACTTCTGGTGGAAAAATGCAGATTGGACGGGTGCTCTTTGTTTAATGTTTTTGATGGAGTTGCCTTCTTGGCCTATCAGGGGTTGGAAAGGTTTCACCGGCTTTTTAAAAAATATGCGGATGTTGATATACATCTTGCCGGCTCTGGTCCCGGGATGTTTGCGCTCATCGGTGAGAAAGAACGTGCGCTGTGGATAGCCGAAAAGTTGACGCAGCAACGGTTGGAAGTTCATCTGGCCAAATCGATTACAGGAAATGAAATCGGATACTGAAAAGGGATACCGGGAAAGCAAAAAGCTGAAGTGGCTGAAGGAGATCTTGCTGCTGATTGGAATGCTGGTTTTCTCGGCTGGGATCGTATTTCTACTGAATGAAATGCAGGATGTGTTTAAGATTTCTCTTCAACGTTACGGCTGGCTGGCTTTTATACTGCTGTTTCTGGCGAGCATGTTAAGCAGTGCAACCATCTTTATACCCGCACCGGGTATTGCCTTTATGCTGGCTGCAGCCGTTATCTGGAACCCAATTCCGGTTGCCTTAGCTGCAGGTAGCGGAGATGCTGTAGGAGAAATGACATCTTACTGGGCCGGCTATGCGGGAAAGAAAATCATGCTGGTAGATGAAAACCTGTCCGCTTATCAGAGGGCTGTTTTATGGATGAATAAATACGGTGTATGGGCGATCTTTGCTGTGGCCCTCGTGCCTGTCATATTGTTCGATTTAATCGGTCTGGCGGCTGGAGCCTTGAAAATGCGCTGGTGGAAATTTCTCTTACCCGCTCTGGCGGGTAAAGTGATGAGAGCTTTGCTGATAGCATATCTTGGACATCAGATACCGTTTTTTATCTCCCATTTTGTTCGATAAACTGATTTTTCAAAAACTGCCCGACCATCTGCTCTTCTTCTTTACGCGTCTTGATTATGCCATCTAATCTGGCTGAAAGCAGGGAATTGAGTATTTCTCCAACTATGGGTCCCGGTTTTACACCCATTTCATGCAGGGTTTTTCCGTTTATGAAAGGCCTTACCCTGTACAATTTCTTTAAAAATAAGTTCAGGCGCCTTCGCATCAAATGATGGTTGGGATAGAACCAGTTTACCTGCACTGCTGTAAGGGGGCGCCTGCACAGATGAAAATAAAGTTCGGAGTTGGTGAGTTCCGGCTTGATTAAGAAGTTTTTGTTTTGTTTGATGATAATAGCCTGACGTGCGATTGTATCGAATTTGGTGCCTCTCATATTTAGACGCTGAAGCAGCTCATCCAGTTGCGGTTCATCCAGTTGATAGGCAAGGATGCTGAAAAAACAGTACACATGGCTGTCAACCACAAGTTTCTGATGTGCTCGTCTAAAGGCTACCTCCAGCTTATTGTTCCATCTCAGCGACCGATGGATCTTCCGAAGAATGCCCAGTTCGTCGGCGCGCTTAAGAATCAACTCGGGGGATTTTTCATTTAGCCATAAAATTACTTCGCGTTTTAATCTGTCAGGACTTATCGTATCCAGCATATCGAGATTGTTTTTCAGAAGATCCTCGGTATTATTTTCAAGCCTGAAGTTGAGCCTTTGTTCGTAGCGGACAGCACGCATAATACGTGTAGCATCATCCTGGAAACTATTATCATGAAGTATGCGTATGAGGCCATTTGAGAGGTCCTGTAAGCCGCCGTATAAATCGACAATTTCTCCAAAATTCGAGGGGTTTATATTTATAGCTATGGCATTGACGGTGAAATCCCTGCGCAAAAGGTCATCCTGTATAGTTCCCGGTTTAACTGAAGGCAACGCACCCGGCCGGCTGTATGTTTCACTGCGGCAGGTTGCAAAGTCAAGCCTGTAGTTATCAAGATGAAATGTTGCGGTACCGAATTTTGCATGGATAACCATCTTTTTCGAACCGGTTATCTCGGTCAGTACCCTGGCCAGGGCGGGTGCATTTCCTTCTACCATGATATCGATATCTTTTCCGGGTTGACTCAATATGAGATCGCGTACTATCCCGCCTACGAGATATATCCTGTAGCCGAGTTTATCGGCTTCTTTTCCTGCCGTAACAATGAACCGGTATACTGGCTCCGGTAATTTGTCTGCCAGGATTTGAACTCCATTAACCTGAGGCATTTTTATTTGATTCCTCTGTTAGGGGGATTTTAATAAGATTGTCGATGGGTACTGCGGTCAGATATCGATCATATATGAAAAGGAAAAGATCGATAGCCGCAATTACTATAAAGCCGGCCAGTCCCGTGATGCCTGTCAGCAGGTCGTTACCGCCGGATATACACATGAGAGCAAGTGCGGGTGAAGCATTAACAGTACCATGGAAAATAGATACCGCAAAGATAGATTTTGAGCGGAGTTTTATATAGCTGAAAATCGGTGATGACAATAAGGTCCACACAGACATCATCAGTAGGCCGAGTTGAGGATGTTCGGGATAATTGAGCCCCATAAGTATAAGAGGTGCGTGCCATAAACCCCAGATTATCCCTATCACGGCAGATGATTTCCAGAAGCCTAAAAATTTAAGCTCGTTGAGCAATAATCCACGCCAGCCGATTTCTTCGCCCAGAGCAAATAAAGCATTAACGGTAGTACCGGCAATCAAAGCCTGTATCAGTGTAGCCCAGAAGAAATGCACCGGTAACCCACCGATGAAATTTCTTACCTGGTCGGCCTGTTCGGTTGAGAGTGAAGAGAGCATTTGTGGAAGAAAACCCGACATATCAGGCGTAAAGCTTACGCCGGGAATCAACAGACTTATACCCATAGTGGCCACGGCAATCAGAACGGGCATGAACCATGCAACAAAAAACCACAGATTGAATTTCAGGACGATCCCTAACGGTTGTATTAAAGATTCCCTGTACACGAACTTCTGGATAATGATAGTAACTGCCATTGGCACGAGCATATAAGCAAGTGCAAGATAAATAATGCCCACATTTGTGGTTTTACCGCCGGCTATTACATACATACCGGCCATGGAATAGGATATAACAAAAGTTAAGGCAATGTAGAGGACAACCTTTTTAACGCTTCGGCCCATATCACACCTGCTGAAGTCATATACTTTATAGCACTATTTTTCAACCGGTTTGTAGCATGGTATCGGAGGGGCTTTTATTAAATGAGCAGCAGCCTTCAATGGCATTTAAGTCTTCCATTCTTCCAAAGGCGGTTAAACTGTCACCGGCATTAACCCTGCTGTTAAATGCCGGATTAATATTAAGCGTACCATATTTATCCTTGACCACGAGGATACGTATGCCGGCGAATTTATCTTCTATCTCCTTAATGCTCATTCCCACAATGGTGGATTGGTCATTTACAGTTATCTCCTCCACCAGATACTCGCCCTCCTTGCCCGCAAGGACGGTTTCGATAAATTGGACGGTAGTTGGCCTTAAAGCGAGGCGTGCCATCTGTTGGCCACCTATGACTTCGGGCAAAATTATATGGGTTGCCCCTGCCTGTTTCAGCCGTCGAGCGGCTTCAGGATTGCTGGCTCGACCTATAATAACCAGCTCCGGATTCAGCTCTCGAGCGGTAAGCACTGCGTATGTATTATAGGCATCATCTCCAAAAGCCGTAATTAAGCTTCTGGCCCTTTCAATGCCCGCCCTTTTCAATGCCTCACGACTGGTAGCATCATCCATAATGGTAAGACAATCCTGCTGAACAGCCCTGGTGTAGCTATTAAGGCTGTGATCAATTACCACGAACTGGTTTTTTTGTTGTTTCAGTGTATTGGCAATTGCTTCACCCACACGGCCGTAACCGCAGAGAATGAAATGGTTATTTAATTTTTTAATCCTGGCTTCCATACGGCGCCTCCTAAATATGTCGAATTCACCTTCGAGAGTGGCCTGTACAATACTGGTCAATATGTAGAAGGCAGTTCCAACCCCACCGAGTGAAAGGATGATGGTAAATGCACGGCCTGCTGTCGAAAGAGGGTGTACCTCGCTATACCCCACTGTTACTATGGTGATAACGGTCATATATAAGGCATCAAAAAAAGACCAGCCTTCTATAATTATGTAGCCTAATGTGCCAAAAACGAGCAGACTGATAAGGGCAATAGCCCATTTTATATAACGACTATCGTTTTTCATATGAAGCTGAAAAAACGTTACCTTGCGGTAATATTACTCGATTTGTGAGAGGATGTCGTCTATCTCACTGATACTCTCGAATCGTTCTGTGATAATCTGCCGGATGATTCCCTTGGAGTCGATAAAGAATGTCGCTGGAAAATATGGAGGTCTGTACAAATCATCGGCGTTTCCCTGCGAATCGAGAATTACCGGGAATGTGAGTTTTTGCGATCTGACGAAGTAATTAACCTTATCTGGATCACCGCGGACATTTACAGCCAGGATAACAAGCTGGTCACGATTGTATTTATCAAAGGCGGCCTGAATCAACGGCATCTCTTTTTCACAGGCGGGACATCCTTCCAACCAGAAATTCAGCAGAATTCTCTTACCCCGGAACTGATTGATAGTGTATGGAGTACCGTCCAGAGAATAGAGTGAGAAGTCGGGTGCGCGCTTACCGATTTTGGGGGCGGTTTCTATTTGACTGGACGTTTTCCGGGGTTCTATTTCCTGGACCGTTTCCTTGCCGCTCATATCTTTTGATCTTATTCTAAGATAATAGGTAGTGTCTGATTTTAATCCTTCCAGTTTGACCGTATGCCAGATAGACAGATTGTTGCCCTGGCTTACGCTATCACTGTATTTGGTATTTAACCCGTAATCTACTTCACCGGTTGCGGGTTCATCGGTTTTCCATGTCACCGATATGGATGAATCGGTGATGAAACCGGTGCTGATATTCGAGATTTCGGGGTAGCTGGTATCTGTTTTCGAGGTTTCAACGCTATAACGGCGGGAGACTATTGTGTCTGAAAGAGCGGCAAATGAATGCTCTGACACGTTCACGTTGTTGATATTGTATAAGATGCGAATATGATATGGCGTTGCCGGTTCAAGGTCGCGTAACGTAAGCGAATGAAGCGTTACCGGCGAAGAAGTTATAGTTGTTTGAATAACTTTGCCATCGATATCAACCTGGGTGGTGGTTGGCTCGGACGTTGTCCAGTTGATAACAGCGCTTTTTTCTGTTACCGATTGAATTATCACATTAAAGATAGGAGGTTTAGAAGCTTTTATTGATGAATTTTGGGACATCGCGTAAAGTATCTGTTCTATATCCGATAAATTTATGATAGGTCCTTCAACGCGTGCACGTATAACGCCACCTTTATCAATAAAAACGAACGTAGGCTCTTCATTGATTTGGTAAACGGAGCGCAATTTGCCAAAGGAATCAACTATTACTGGAAAAGCGACATTGTAGTCTTTGATAAGCTTATCTATTTCACTGTTACTTGTACCCGATGCTATGGCAACTATAGCCAGTTCATCACGTGATGACTTTTGATAAAGCTGGTTCAATTTTTCCGGAGTGTACAATTTGCGTATAACACCGTTCACCGAGAAGAACTGATTATCCCAGAAATCTCGATCCCAGAAAACAAGTATCACGTTTTTGCCTTTGAAGGCACTCAAAGATAGAACTTTGTCGTTGCTTAACTGCATGACGAAGTCGGGTGCCAGGTTGCCCGTATTCGATCCGGTGCGGGGCACAAGCAACAAGATCCCCATTATTAAAAACAGGCCTATAAGGACTCCTGTAACAGAAATCCATAAAATTCGGTTTTTTATGGCCCTGTCTTTTGGAGCACCGACGGGTATTGCTTTTTCGGATTTTAATGGGTGCAAATGGAACGAACGTTTATGCCCATTTGATACCCCGGTTTTTATCAGTTCAGGTATAAATTTTTCAGGAATCCCCGATTGGGTATCACCAGTACCTTCTTCAACTGGCAGTTGCTCAGGTGTTGCCGTTACGTCTGTCGTGGTTTGTAAAAGAGTTTTGTCATCGTCTTCTTCTTCACCCGCCTTTTTGCCAGCATTCTCAGATTCCATCCGTTCTGATGTGATGTGCTCTTCGGGGCTAGAAGGAGCATCTGAATTGGGTAGCGTTATTGTGGGGGTCTTCAGGTTATCCTGTTCAACCGGTGGTGTTGCATTATCGGAGAACTTGGCATTTATCACATTCTGGATATCAAGTACCTTCTTCTCGAGAGATTTGATTTTTTCGATCAGATGCCTGCTTTTGGCAGAATACGTTTCTTCTGTGATCTCACCGACTTTCAGTCTGGTCTGAAGCAGGGCAAGGTCTTCCTGGCATTTATCAAGTTCAAGCGATTTTTCGGCAAGTTCTCTGGTAAGTTTATCTTTGATTGAGGCGAGGGTTTGCCTTGCATTATCTATGGCCATCCGCTCTTCGGGGCTGAGGTTAATATCTGCATGATCTTCCTTGCCCTCGAACTCTCGCTTGTTTTCAAGTTCGTTTAGTATCAGCTCGGCCTTTTCAATTTTATCGAAAACGTTTTTCAGCTCGTCCATTGTTTGGAACAAAATATAGTATTAGAAAGAATTATACACCTAATGCATCGGCATGTGTATATATATTTAACACGGGGGAAACTTGTGGAATCACGTTCCCATGATCCGATCGGGCTAAATATCGTAGAAGCCAGTATTAGTTATCGAATCCGGTTATTTAAACGAGGTCATGTGTTGCTCTATTTCCTCTTTATTGATGAAAGGACCTATTTTAATTGAGGTTATTATGCCGGAGCTATTGATAAAGAAGGTGGTGGGCAGACCGCGGACGCCGTAAAGCTCAGCTATTTTACCTGGGATATCAACCGGTATGGTGAAGGTCAAACCATAGGCTTTGGCATAGCTGGATGCGTTTTCAAAGCCGTCCTGCGTATTGATCGCCAGAATTACCACGCCGGCTTTTTGCCATGTCTCATGCGTTGCTTGTAAGCTGGGTATCTCATATCTGCATGGGCCGCACCAGGTAGCCCAGAAATTGAGGATTATATATTTGCCTCTGTAGTCGCTCAATTTTATATCTCGGTTATCGATTGTTTTTAATGAGAAGTCAGGTGCACGTTCTCCAATTTTATTGCCCGTTTTAACGTTATCTGTTTCTATTTGTTGCTTTATATTAGTTTGATTTGCAAATGATATATGCTCATAAATAACTACAGAGGTAATTACCGTGATGATGCCCATGCCCAATAATGCAAACCATATTGTCGGCTTGATTTCCGTCAAATTGCGAAACATGTAAAGTTTTCAGATCCTTTAATCGATTATTTTTTTTAATTCCTGTTCAAGTTCATTCTGGCCGGCAAAGCCACCGATCTTGATAGAGCGTATAATGCCGTCGCGGCCTATAAAAAAACTATTCGGGTCGGCGTTTTTAGGGCAGCAGTATTTTTTATAAATATCGTTTTTAAAGTCGAAAGCGACTGTGAACTGATAGCCGTTCTGATTGAGGAATTCCCGGACGGTTGAAGCACTATCCATTGTATTTATGGATAATATTACCAATCCTTTATCAGCATATTTTGTTTGAACCTGTTTAAAAAAGGGCATTTCCTTCTTGCATTCAATGCAGCTTATAGACCACGTGTTGATGATAACAGGCCTGCCGGCAAAATCGCTCAAACTGATATTTTTACCTTCCAGACCGGGAAGGGTGAAGTCAGGAGCTTTATCACCGATCCTGGGGCAGGACTGTATGGAACTGCCAGCGCAACTTAAACAAAAGACTGTACAGAATATAATAAGGATATATAGCAATTTAGCAGAATTCATCTGTCTTCTCCTCATTTTAATATTGAATTATATAGCGAAACTGCTTAGCCAGGTAAGCTGGCCTGTCAGCATCAGAATGCCAACTATGATGAGCAAGATGCCGCTTATTATTGATATCAGAACAAGATGTCTGGTCAGCCCTTTCCAGAAGGGCACTATATACCCCCACAGCAGGCCTATAGCCAGAAAAGGAATACCCATTCCCAGGGAGTAAGCGGACAGAAGCAGAGCGCCCTTGAGCGTTTCCTGGGTATATGAAGCGATAAAAAGGATGGATCCGAGGATAGGGCCAATACAGGGCGTCCAGCCCAGAGAAAAGGCAGCGCCTATCAGCATAGAGCGGATATATCCCGGATTTCGCGCTCCGCCGATATGGAGTCTTTTCTCATAATTTAGCCAGGGTATTTTAAAAGCGGCAATCAGGAATATGCCGAATATTATTACGATTATCCCGGCTACAATTCTGAGTACTTCGGCATATGTTGTGATGACCGATCCTATCAACCCTGCTGAGGCACCCATGATTATAAAAAGTATGGAAAAGCCAAGCACAAAGCAAATGCTGTGTAAAAATATGGGCCACACCTTTCGCTTTTCATTGGCTTCGATGGCTGATGTGCCTGCAAGATTGGCAAGATAGGCAGGCACAAGCGGTAAAACACAAGGTGAAAAAAACGAAAGGATGCCTGCGATAAAGGCTGTCCAGTAAGATATATCACTCAATTTATACCTGCTGTCCCAGAGCTCTATCTATAACCTTTTGAAAGTCTTTTTTAGGCCGATATCCGACTACTTGCTCATATGGTTTGCCATCCTTAAAAATGATGATGGTCGGTATGCTCATGACCGAATATGTTGAAGCTATTTTGGGTGATTCATCGACATTTACTTTGGCGAAGTCGATTTTATCTTTGTAGTCCACTGAGAGCTCGTCGATAATCGGTGCTACCATTCTGCACGGCCCGCACCATACTGCCCAGAAATCTACCAGTACGGGCCTGGGAGAATCAAGTACAACAGATTTAAAATTTTGTTCACCTACTTCTTTAATATTTCCTGACATAATTCCTCCATTCCAATTAATTGCCAATTTAAACTTCATTAGCTTCATGATTATATATCTGATCCATTAAGCAGGATCCATTATCGATGATTGCGCCATTCGCGATGACGCTATTAATCACACTCGAATTAATGCCGACACGGATGTCGTTCCAGAGTAGTGAATTTTCTATCAGGCAGCCCATTTTAATATGGCAGTTGTTTCCTATCACAAGTGGTCCTACTAAACGGACATGCTCACCTATCTGACAATTTTTACCGATCAGAACCGGTCCTTCTATTCTGCAGGACTTGGAAACTACAGTATCCTCTCCAACCGCAGGCGATGACGCATCATATAGAAAGGATGAACATCTGCCTGTAATTATATCGTTGTTAAGCTGCTTGTACTTTGCCGGTGTTCCCATATCGATCCAATAAGCCGAGCTGGGATAAGCAAAAACACGCTGGTTATCCTGTAATAATCTGGGGAAAACCCCTCTTTCAAACATGTAGAATTCATCATCGGGTATATAATCCAGGATTTCGGGTTCTAGAACGTAAACGCCGGCATTTATCCAGTGGCTGGTGACGCGATCAGCGGGAGGTTTTTCGATGAATGCCCTTACCCTACCGTTATTTTCGGTCTCAACCACGCCGAATTTGGTGGGATCGTCAACATGAGTTAGCGCTATGGTAGCTTTTGATTTGTTGGCCAGATGATATTGCAGCATGCCGGTATAATCGATATCCGTGAAAACATCACCGTTCAACACGAAAAATGTACTGCGGATATGTTCACTTGCAAGCTTAACTGCACCTGCTGTCCCCATAGGTTTGACTTCCAGACTATAGCTGAGCCTGACATCTTTCAATGGGCCTTTTTTGAAATATTCGTATATGGAATCAGGCTTGTATCCCATAGCTAAAATGATATCCTTGATGTCATGCCTGGCTAGACGGCAGATAACATGCTCGAGAAATGGCCTGTTTAAAACAGGAACCATGGATTTCACTATTGAATACGTTAACGGCCGAAGTCTTGTGCCTTCACCGCCAACGAGGATGATAGCTTTCATGCTGGTATTGGGATTATTTTAACCGGTTTAATGCTGAACGGCAACTGAATTGTATTTATATTATATTTAGATTATGATCAGGTGCTGGTTTCATCGATGAATTCTTTTTTAATCTTTTTTTCAATCTGTTTGAGATCGTCTCCATAAACATTTATGCCGGCCGACAATTCCAGTTGCTTGATTCTTGCTTCCAATTTATCCTGTTCGGCAAGAACCAGCTTTATGGCTTCGGCTACCGGGTCGGGGAGCCGGTTATGATCAAGATCTATCCTTGGTTCATGATGCTCTTCAACAATACGGCCCGGAACGCCGACTACGGTAGCACCGGGTGGGACCGATTTTATAACTACCGAACCGGAACCTATTCTGGCACCATCGCCTATCTTGATGGCACCCAGTATAACGGCATTTGACCCGATGACTACCTTGTTGCCGATAGTGGGGTGTCGTTTCTTTTTTTCTAAAGAGGTCCCCCCAAGAACCACGCCCTGATACATGAGCACATCATCCCCGATTTCCGAAGTCTCACCAATCACAACGCCGGAACCATGGTCGATAAAAAACCTTCTGCCTATGGTGGCTCCAGGATGAATTTCAATCTGGGTAAAGAAACGATTGGTCTGAGAGATAAACCGTGCAATAAAATAGCATTTGTGACGGTAAAAGAAGTTGGCAATGCGATGCCACCAGATAGCATGTAAACCCGGATAGAGGAAAAAAACCTCTAACGGGCTTCTGGCAGCGGGATCGCGTTCCATAGCTGCCCGTATATCCTCTTTCATCAACTGTAAAAATTTCAGCATGGTTAAATTATATGTCTATCATATATCGGATTGGAAATATGAACTCCCATAATTATAAACTCTCGTCCTTTTACAAATGTTATATTAAGCTTTGAAAAGCCTGCGCGCATTTTTTGTAGTACATTCTGCTATATATTCCTCATCCAGCCCTTTTATTGAGGCTACGGCTTTGAGGCTCCGCAGTACATCGGCCGGCTCTGCATGATAGCGTTCTGAACGGCCGTATTCTACAGGACAATCGGTTTCCAGTAATAACTGTTCTACAGGTGCTTCTTTGATTGCACGCCGGTGCTCATCGTGATATTCGGCCGCGGGGGTGGCTGATATAAAATAGCCCGACTGCAATATCTCCGACAGGGTGCTTGAGAAGCCGGTGTACCAGTGAAATGCCACTTTTCTAATACCCACTTCCTTTACAAGATGCAAACAATCCTTCCATGCATAACGACTGTGGATTGAAACCGGCTTATCATATCTCCGTGCAAATTGTAATAGCCTGATGAGGACCTGCTGCTGCCTATCTTTACCTGTCTCTTTAACGATTTTTTTATGATAGTCGAGACCTACCTCCCCCAGTGCCGTTGCCTTATTAAGATTTTCGGCAATGAAATCGATATTTTCCTCAATTTGTTCATCACCCATATAAGCGAGCGCCCAGGGATGCAGCCCCACTGCTGCATAAACGAATCCCCGATATTTATCAGCCAGCTGCAGATTTTTTTCATTAGAGTTTAGATCCTGTCCAACGGCTACGATGGCTTTGACTCCGGCTTTCCTGGCGGATATTAATGCCAGCTCGAGGTTATCGATTTCATCGAGATGTGCATGTGTGTCAATCAACCCGTACACGCCTGCTCCTGAAAATATCATCGTTAGTTAAATCGTAGATTTGGTCGGGCCTGTATATTTCTGCCTCGCTTATTATGCTGTTTATCAGCTTCAGTGGTACTTTATCAAATCCCGGTTCCGGCTCGATAATTCCTGCTAAAAAGCCTCTGGGATCGAATTTGCTTTTACTGCATATTACATAAACAGGGATATTTCTCATGTTGGATAGATTTGCGAGTTTATGAGATGGAGTGCCATTGAGCAGCCATCCCTGCCAGCATATGGCATCGGCTCCTAAGATAGTCATATCGGCCCGAGCAACATGCCACGCTATTTGACTGTCGGGAATAATCCTGCATACTATATTCGACTTTTTCAGTCGTTCGGCTGTGATTTCTCCGTATGAAATATTATTAAATAAGGATTGTATGGCCAGTACCTTGAAATCTTTACCTCTGGAGCGGGCGTATTCCAGCACGGTGCAAACTGTATCACTATAACTGCAGGTCATGACGATAGACCGATTTTTGATCACAGGGTATGCTTTTTTGCAGAGTAGAGCTGTTGATTTAGCATTAAGTTCCAACAGGCGGGTGACGATAGCATATGCCCTTTTCTTCAGCTTTATAGTAGAGCGGCTTCCAGAGGCGGCAGCCTGTACTTCCTCAAGAAACTGCGTGGAGAAATTGGCAATGGATACCATGCTCGGTCTGGCCGTTCTGATAGCTACTACAGCTTCAGCTATCTCTTTGATAAAGTCTTCCTGCCTCTCATGTGCGTAGTTTATATCGCATATGTCACGCAAAATCTCCAGGGCTTTTTCTGTTAGCCATGTAGCTCCGTGCTGGCGGTCCTTGCGGATGGATTCGATTCGCTTTTTAATTTGTGGTTTCATCAATAATTTTGGTACAGGTTTTATACATGAAGTTCTATAATATCATTATCTTTAAGAATATGATCAGGGCCTACTCTCTGACCTTCGAATTTACCTGAACCCCAGACAACAGAATATCGTAATTTATATTTAAAGTCTTTATGAATTGCTTCGGCAGCATCTTTTACAGTGGCACCTTTTTTCAGGATTATAGGGTCAGTGAGATCCACTTTGGCTCCGGGTGACTTGGTGTGCACACGGATGATGTTTAAATTATCAAACAGCTGCCTTTTAAGCTCTTCTAAATTGGTCTTTTCATCTGCCGAGACGTTGATGCAGGTGAACGTACCGGCGTATTTTGAAGTTATTGCTTTAAATCCTTCACTATCCAGATCAAGATCTGCTAAATTGCCTATGATAAGCATTTTCTGTCTCCGCAGTCCCTGTTCGGATGTTTCATCGCTGCTATTTGCCGGCACAATACCTATTTTGCGTAATTCTCTCAGAGTAATTTCGACCTGCTCTACGGGGTTGCTGGTCAGGTCGACAACCAGTGCCAGTAGATCGGCATTGCGCAGGATGGAATTGGACCAGATTCTCGATTCAGACATGTTGATGGCAGGCATATCGACTATCTGTATCTGAATGTTTTCAAAAGGCATCATGCCGATATTGGGTGATTTGGTGGTAAATGGGTAATCGGCAACCTCGGGTGATGTGTTTGTAAGAGATGCCAGTAAGAGCGATTTGCCGGTGTTCGGTAATCCTGTCAATGCGATCTGTCCGGCACCTTCTTTACGTATGGTAAAGCTTTTACGGCTGGTGGCATATTTCTTTTCCGCTTCTTCGGTTATTTTTGCAATTTTACGCCGGAGGTCTGCTTGAAGATGGTCTGTTCCCTTGTGTTTGGGCATAACAGCCAGCATTTCTTCCAGTGCCTGTATCTTTTCCTCCGGTGTGGTGGCATTTCTGAAACGTTTTTCTGCCTCGAAGTATTGCGGCGTTAAATTTGCCGGCATAACTTATCACCCCGATTGTGTTGCAAATATATTGTAACCGAAATGAGATTAGAAATCAGGCCTGGCAATTACGGCCAGTATAACGGCCAGTATAGCCACAGTGCCGCTGATAAGGAAGCCGGAGACGTAGCCCGGGACAGCACCGCTGATAAGCGAACCTACCAGGGTACCCAGTGTAACTGTAGTGGTAATGGCTCCAAGATTACCGCCCATGCGTGCTGAAACGAATAAATTGGTGACGATCAGGCTGCGGGTAACCATGGTAAGACTATCACCTACAGCATGACTGAGGCGGGTGGCCAGCACCGTGCCGAAATTAAAGGTAAAGAAAAGCATTATATTGGTCAATCCCGATATCGCCGTGCCGATATAGAGCAGTGTAGAAAGTGCCCTCCCTCTGGCGTTAAAACGATCGCCAATATATCCGTTGATGATCGAAAATACGGCCATTACGCTTGCGTGGATAAGATAGATCATTCCAACTGATTCCTTGTTCAAACCTATATCCTTATTGAGAAACAGGCTGAAGCTGGACTGTTCGGCACCCGCATGCAATGAAAAGGCAAAAATTAGAAATAGGAAAATGACCACTGATCTGCTGGTGAGATCTGCCCTGTAATCTGAGATCTTGACTCCTGTTCCTGCTACATCGGGTAAAAATGCGCTTAACAGCAGCATAACTGGAAGTCCGGAAAGAGCGAAAATAAATATGGCGTTCATATCATGTGCCGTAAGGAGATAACCTCCTATAAAGGGACCCATGCCATAACCGATGAGAATGGATGCGTTGAATATGCCGAGCTTTAGGCCGCGGAAATCGCTTCCCAGGATCTTGTAATAAAGGGCGGGTAATGAATTGTTGAACAGGGAATATCCGGTGCCGCCGATTATCAGGAAAATCAATGTCATCCAGAAATCACCTGCAATTATCAATCCTGCTATGCTCAAACTAAAAATAAGCTGGCTTATGATAACCAGTCTTTTCGGGGAAGTACGGTCGACGATGATTCCAAAAGGTATCATAAAAATCAGTGATGTGAGGGGGAAGATCGCCATAAGCACCCCTACCATCATGTGGGTAAAACCTTTATCTATCCAGTAGATGGTGATAAAGGAAAGCACAGCCCACAGGTACATGGACTGCAGCAGTTGCAGAATAGCCGGGATTATAAGATGTCGTGATAAACCGGGATTAATCATATTACTGGTAGAAATTGAAAGTATATCAGATGATAAGGGTTTCTGTTAAAAATTAAAACCTGTCCCTTACTGTGACAGATTTGTCGGTTTTGAGTTTGCAAAAGTTCAGAAACATATTGGACTCCATGGTGGTTATAAACGGGAGTCCATATGCGGCAAGAGTATGTAGAAAAATACTGCAGAAACAGCTATCGTCGTTTCATGAAACGAAGTATTAGTAAAAATGACTGCTGCCACCAGCAGGCAATCGACGAAAGATTCAGAATCATCAGGTTTTATGATCAATTGGCAGCCACAGCAACTGGTGAAGCGTTTTGTACGAGCCGTTCAACCATTTTCCTCTGGAAGCAGAAAATGAAGAATTCAAAGGGCAATGCAGTTCAAGAGCAATTTATATAGTAGCACATTGATTACCTGGACTGCATGCAGGAATTCAATAGCGAACTGGTTGAATGCCTTGT
>DAOTVU010000030.1:0-12347 GCA_034436215.1 Dehalococcoidia bacterium | reverse complement strand
TTATAAGAATCATATTTATAGATTTTTGTTTCCGGTCTGCGTCGCTCTGTCTGCTGTTGATTGAAAAATTCAACGGATGGTCTGATGGCATCGTATACATTGATTACATGGTTTAAATCGTCAAAATGCTTGGTTATTTTTTTAAGTTCAGGTCGATCAAGTGGCATTACCGGACTCGGGCGCAGGGGTGTATTAATCTGGACCTCATCTGGAGAGAGTCGTTTTATAACCTCAGCCAGCAGTCCGGCTTTTCCCCGGTTGGCTTTGATAAACATCGTTTGAATTGCCAGCTTGCCTCTGTATATTTTACGGAAAGATTCAATTCCATTTATCAATGTATGGACTGAAGAATTATATACGGGTCGATTAATTAATTGAAAAAGTTCGTCATCCGGTGCATCCAGCTTGGCGACTATTACGTCGGCACATGCCAGTTCATCGCGGACCTCGGGTTGGCATAGCATCGAAGAATTAGTCAATACCGCTATTGGGATGTGTAATATTTGTTTGACCAGTAAGATGGCGTCTCCGATATTTTTAGCGAGTGTGGGTTCACCAACACCTGAAAATGTGGCAAAGTCTACCTGGATTGATGGCAACGATTCCAGTTCGTTTCTTACATCTGCCAGCGAGACAAAATTCTTCCGTTCTGCCAGCCCGTTTTTGGTATCGCCCAGCTGGCAGTATACACAGTTGAAAGAGCACGTCTTTAAAGGAGTTGATATCATGTCGATGCCCAGCGATCTTCCCAGACGCCAGGATGCAACCGGACCATAAATAATAGACATGCTAACACCTGCTATCTATATCGGATATTTTTCTTGCCAAAATGACCACAAAACCAGCATCATGTTGAAAACCATTTAACGGTATCTCGATCTTGCTTACGTCTCTCGGTTTTTGGAAAAGCGTCGACAGTGTAAGCTCAATAGAAAATCCTGCACCCTTTAACAGATGCTTCAGTTCAGAAAATGTGTAAAATTGAGCATTTTTATAAAATGGATTATCAGATTCTTTCTTTTTTTTATAATAGGTACCCCATGTGCTTCCACAGGGTACTTCGCCAAGCGCAATTTTACCACCTGGCTTTAATATTCTATTTATTTCACGCAATACAATCGAAGGATTAGCAGTAAAACATAGTGTCATGATAAGGAAAGCGGTTCCAAAACCTTCAGCCGGTAAAATATGCTCTTCGATTTTGCCCTGTATGGTGATGATACCGCGCGACCGTGCTATCTTTAACATATTTTCTGAAGGGTCCAGTCCGGTTTCGATGCCCAATGCATGTGCAAAACGACCACTTCCAACCCCTATTTCCAGCCACGGCTTTGGGAGAAGTGGCAAAATTTCCCTAAATGCGTTGACTTCGCTGCTAAAAATTATTTTTCCTGCATCTTCATCATACCAGCGATCGTATTCGACTGCTTTAGAATTGAAAATCGAGCCCGTATCTATTGAGCTTATAAGCTTATCATTTTCCATGATGTTTAAACGTGCTTTTAATCGTATATAAATGCTGATTTTATCGGTGGCATCGACCATCCGATGAGCAGGGCGGTTTCTCACAGCGCTCGGTTCGTCCGCAGCATGTTCGCCCACCGTGGGATAATCCGGATGATCTTACCAGACCGGGTATTGAGATCAGTTTGCTTACAGATTTACTGCCGCATGATGGACATTTAAGTTCTCGAACATCTCCGATTTTATATGCGTATTCGAAACGATAGCCGCAATCGGCACAGGCATATTCATAAACAGGCATTATAAACCCTCCATAATTAATTTAATTTGTTGATAAAAGAACTTCGACATTATTCCATACACGTTTGATTTCATCGGCGGCGGGACCATTGCTGTATTCTATCAACGGCACACCGCAGGCGACCGACCGGTTAACGGCAGAATCAAAGGGTACTTTTCCGGCTACATTTATTCCATTGACCGTACAGTATCTCTCGATCCGGGCACATTTTTCCATGTCAATATCGTATTTATTGATGCAAACGGTGGTGGGCACATTGAAGTGGCGGCAGACATCTATAACGCGCTCCAGATCGTGAAAGCCGGATGGAGTGGGCTCTGTCACCAGCAGGGCGATATCAGCACCTGAAAGGGAGGATATAACCGGGCAACCGATTCCCGGCGGGCCATCGGTAATGATAAAAGAGAGCCCCTTTTCTTCGGCTATTTTCCTGGCCTGCTGTCTGACCAGAGCTACCAGCTTGCCGGAGTTCTCCTGAGCGATCCCCAGCTGAGCATGAACCAATGGACCATATTTGGTATCTGAAATATACCACTGTCCCGCCAGGTTATCCTGCATGGTAATGGCATCGACCGGGCATATACGAGCACAGAAGCCGCATCCTTCACATGAGAGTTGGTCGACTTTGAAATTGTGGATGGCATCGAAACGGCAGTGCCGCCGGCAAATTACGCACTTCAGACATTCATTTTCGTCGATCCAGGCAGTTTGACCGCTCCAGAATTCCTCTATGTGTTTATTTTCCGGACTCAGGATAAGGTGTAAATCTGCCGCATCAACATCACAGTCGGCCATTACCTTGTTTTCTGCCAGTGCGGCAAAACAACCTGCAATGGTGGTTTTCCCGGTACCCCCTTTACCGCTTAGAATGACGAGCTCTTTCATATAGTGAACTCCTGATTTTCGAAAATACATCGGTGAAGGACGATTGCCATTGAGGTTTTCCTTCAGCCAGGGTGATACCATGGGCATAAAGGCGGGCGATTTCGAGGTCCAGTGGTATGTCAAGTAGCACAGGTATTCTTTCCCTGCGGCAATATTCATGTACTAAGGACTCCCCCTCTGCATTGCGGTTGACGATCACACCGAAGGGAATTTTCAACTTGCGTACCGTTTCGACGGCCAATTTCAGATCGTAAAGTCCAAATGGAGTTGGCTCGGTTACCAGCAGGCAATAATCCGAGTCTCTGATAGATTCAACCACCGGGCATGATGTCCCGGGAGCTACATCCAGAATGGCAACCTTATCATGATTGATCTTCTTTTTAACCCTGCGTATAACGGGCGTGGGCATTGCCTCTCCCACATTTAGTTTACCCTGGATAAACTCCATCCCATCTGCAGATCCGTATTCGATGACACCCACCTCCCTGTCCTTCTCGGTAATGGCGGCCTGTGTACACAGGTAGCTGCATGCACCGCATCCGTGGCAAAGCTGATCGAAAATGAGGATACCGTTGGGGACAACGGCGATGGCTTTATAGACACATACCCTGGCACAATCACCGCAGTACGTACATCTGTCATAATTTACGCGGGGCACAGGTATGCATACCGGCTCTGAAGACGTAATAGTCGGTTTGATAAACAGGTGATCGTTCGGTTCCTCGACATCGCAGTCGAGCAACTGTACCTGCATCTTATTTTTGATGGATAGAGCAAGGCTGGTAGCCACCAGCGTTTTGCCTGTGCCACCCTTGCCGCTGGCCACTGCAATGATCATTTTATGCCCTTGTCATCTTTGTCCCGCATTTCGGACAGTTCATAGAATAGCATGGTGTTCCAGCATGGTGGGGAACAGTAGTGCCGCAATTAGGGCATACACATTCCCCGCCCGGCCCTGACCCAGGGAGATTACCTCCCATTCTGCCGCGGCCTCCGAGACCTCGGCGTCCTCTGCCTCCACCGCCACCTCCAGCACCCTGTGGCGGACCTGACATATCTCCTCTTGGCATTTTATTCCTCCTTTTTTATATCAATCGTTAGCTTAATTTTTGGCCATGGTGCGGCTGTACGGACGGATGATCGCTGGCGCGGTATTTTCCCGTTTTAAATGCTTCAACGGCATCTTTGACTTTGCCATGAACACCGGTTATTACTTTGATCCCCGCAGAATTCAGGACATGGTATGCATTGGGGCCGCAGTCGCCGGTAAGTAAAACCTCGGCCCCATGCTCCGCAACTAACTGTCCTGCTGCTATGCCTGCTCCCCCGCTACCGGCAACATTGGCTACAGCTTTAAAATCCATGGTTTCCGAATCAATAAATATGATGAACCTGCATCTACCGAATCTCGGATCGACTTCAGAATCGAGCCTGTCACCGGTAGCAGTTACTGCCAGTTTCATAACGAAAACCTCCTTGCCGGTTGGCAAATTTATTCAAGTTGCTATTTTTCAATGTTTTTTATCCTGCTCTCAATTGATTCGAGCTCTTTTTGCAGCAGATCCAAATCGCCTTTCAGCAACTCAAGCTCTTCATCCGCTGATAGATAGGGATATCCGGGGCCGTATCTTCCTAAAACCCGTCTGCCTCGATTGATAGCATTCAGCCTGCTTCGGGGCACGGCGCAAAATCCACGACCTCCGCCCGTCATGGGGCCAAGACCTCTCGGTCCGGTACCATCAAATCCTGGCATATTATCACCTCCTTTTAGAATTTTTTAGACAGTCTTGTGTGTAATAGAGAATTCAAGCTGTTTTTTCTCGCTCGATTTCAGATATGCGTGCTTCAATACGGGATATCTGGTCTCTGATGGCCGAAGCAGCATTTTGTAGCGCTTCCAAGCTGGTTGCGCTGGTCAGAGGTGCTCCGTAAGCCGCATCCCACGGTAGATAAGCCGGGTAATAGGGGTACCAGCAGCGGGGTAATCCTCCTCTACCTCGGCCGATATAAGGCCATGGCCCCGAAGCCCCCCTGAATCCGAAACCGAATCCTCGCCCTCCTCCCCAGCCACCTCCCCGTCCCAGTCCTAATCCTGTTCCTCTTCCGAATACCATTTTTTACACCTCCTTTATAAAAATTTTGCATGCCTGTTAAATAGACCGGCATGATATTGGTTTGCTTACCTGTTACACCATCCATGGCGGTGCCTTCCCCAGTTAATCATATTCATCTGAAGCGTTCTGGTTGCGCTGGTGCCGCAAATGGGACAAACCTGTACCGGTTCTGTTGTCGCCTTTTCCAGCGGCACCTCCCACTGATGACCGTTTTCGCACATATATATCAGTGGAGTCATCTCAAAATTGCCTCCTTCAATTCTAATTGCTTTGCCGTTGAGCAACGCTTCCGCGATTTTCTTCCGCGCCGAATCGAGTATACGCTGAAATGTAGGCCTTGATATGTTCATACGCTCTGCACAGGCAACCTGATCCAGATCTTCGATATCCTTCAGGCGTATGGCTTCAGCCTCTTCCAGCGTAAGCCTTACCTCTTCTAAAAAGCGCAGAGGTATACCCGCCGGCTTGAAATAGTTTACGCCCGGCATATACGATATCCTGCGGCATTTTCTCGGCCTGGGCATAGTTACACTCGGATAATGAGCATATGCTCATAATAAATATTATAATGATATGTTAATTGTGTCAAATGGCCGGACTCAGTTAGGTGGGTTTGTTTTTTAATCGAGGCTATCTCTTGCGATGAGGGCTGCTCCCAGTGCAGCTATGATGCGGGGATTATCTGGGACAAGTGCTTTAATGCCGAACTTCTCCTCGATGGTGTTAATCAGGCCGCTGTCGAGTGCTCCACCGCCGATGATAGCGATATCGGGTTGCAAATCGACGCCCCGCGACAAGGCGCTGATCTTGTCGGCAATGGAGCGGTGGATTCCCGCAAGTATGTCTTCTGCCTTATCTCCCTGAGAGATACGCGTGATGATCTCGGTTTCGAGAAAAACAGTGCAGGAGGTGGAGAAATTGGAAGGTCTGGTTGATTTCATGGACAGGGGTCCGATATCTTCAATACTGATACCCAGAATACGGGCGACGACCTGAAGCAGACGTGCACTTCCGGTAGCGCAGATCTCGGAGACATTGAAATTTATCACCCTGCCGTCTTCATCTATCGAAATTAGCTGGCTACCCTGACCGCCGATATCGATGATGCTTCTGACAGCGGGGAAGAGGTAATGCACACCTTTAGCATCGCAGAGTATGACGCCATGGTAGCTGTTGCAACCGGCATTTCTACCTCCGATGCCCGTAGCGGCACTGGCTGTTATTTCATTCTCCATGATTCCGGCCGCTTTAAAAGCTACATCTTTTATTAGAGCCGATGTGGTTGCATAGTTAGTGCCGGACGGCATGACGGATAATGCCACGATTCCTTTATCGTCAATGACGACAGCCTTACTGCTCACTGACCCTATATCAATGCCGAGATAGTAATTGTTCAAGATGCATTCTCCGAGAAATCGATATAAGCTTCACCGAGCTGTTTTTTGCGGGCTTTGAATTCTCCAAGCTGGATGAGTCTGAAGGCCTCGTCTCTTGCCAGTATTGCCGCACCCAGGCAACCGGTGATAAGTGGCTCGGGTGGAATTAACAGCGGTATACCCAGTACAGTTTCCATTGCCTTTACCATGCCCGCGTTCTTGGCAACACCGCCGGTAAAGACAACGGGCACCTCCACTTTTAACTGGTGTGCCAGCTTTGCTACACGGGTTGCAATGGCGATGTAAACGCCCGCAAGTATGTCGGGAAGGGGCTCACCTTCTGATAGACGGGTAATGATTTCCTGCTGGGCGAATATGGTACACATGCTGTTTATCTTTACAGGAGTGCTGGTCAGCAACGATATGCGACCCATTTCGTTTAGCTCCAGTCCCAGAGTTTCGGCTGCTACCTCCAGAAAGCGCCCCGTACCGGCCGCACATTTATCGTTGGTCAGAAAATCCACCAGTTTACCGTTCTTAATCTTGAGCACTTTAGCATCCTGGCCACCGATATCAATTGCTGTTCTGGCTTCGGGGAAGAGTGCTGAAACACCCCTGGCATGGCAGGTGAGCTCGGTAATCTGTTTATCAGCAAAAGGGACGTTTACTCTGCCGTATCCGGTGGAGATGATGTATGCGACCTCGTCAAGGCTGATGCCTGATTTTGCCAGTACATCTTCCATTACCCTGTTGGCACGGCGGCGGTGCTCTGCCCCGGTAGGTCCGACCACGTAACAGAGCAATCTGGTATAAGAATCAACTATGGCCGCCTTCGACATAGTTGAGCCGATGTCAATGCCGGCAAAGTAAAGGCGGGATACGGGGTTATTCATGGCAGCCACTCGGTTTACTCAGTCCAGTGTCTCCACAAAAGCCTCCACCCTCGTTTTAATTGTTGCCAGTGATCGCTCGCTGTAATCATGCTCAATATAAATGCTGGGTATTCCCAGCGTATCAAGGTAATGCCTGAGGTTAGGGACTTCGTACCCATGAGTGTCGCAGTACTTAACACTCTGGAGGATAACGCCGTTGACTCCCCAATCGGTTATTGCCTTCTTTATATAGCCGAATCTGCTTTCGAGGTCCCTGAGGTAATCGCGGCGGGTTTCAGCTGGCTCCGCCTGCCTGTAGGTTCGTGGACATTTGATATCCACTAAATAATGCTGTGCAAGGCTGTGCATGTTATAAGGTGTTTTTATATCTGCCCAGAATGCGCGTGTGCCCACGCAGGTATCGTCCACAACAACATGGGCATCGGTGCTTTCTATTAACCTGTACAGAGAAGTGTTGTCGAAAACCGGCCCCCATATCATTAACCGAGCTTTCCTTACGGGGGGCTTCCTTTTACGATCTTTAACCTCATCTATGACTTCCTGAAGCAGTTTATTGCCCTCATCAGCAGGAAGGCTGGAAATGGCTACCAGAACTTCAAGGTTCTCCACCGAATCCAGTAACGGCGGGTCCTCCTTGCGAAGTTCATATAAATCTCTGACAAGTGACCGCTGTCTATTATGCAGTACGATAGAATTTTTGAGTTTTTCATCTGTTAGCTGTTCTTCTGCGAATTCTTCAAGATGGCGCTTGAAGGAATTGAGCTGTCCCTCAAAATAATCGACGGCAGCGGCATGATCAGTATGAGGGACATCGATGAGATGTGTAAAGGGTGCGTCCTCAACATAATCACGCCACTGGATAATAAGGCTGGCTCCGATATCACAGGTATGGGCTCCGACTATCCCGTCAAGGAAATTGAACCTTCCTTTGATCCCGAGGTCTATTATACTGCGCAGAAAAGGACAAACCACTGTGGTTGAAACACGATCTGCGGCTGTGATGGGTTCGTTCATATCGCCGAAAATGCGGAATGGCACGAGCCCCAGAGCGGTAAACATTTCAACCGGTGGGTAAATGCATACATAACCGACGATCTTTTTACCGCCTTTACGCAGTTCGCGTACCCGCAGACCTCTTTCATTATATATTTGACGTGCGGCTGATAATCCTCTTGATATCGCAATAGCCATCTCGATCTCCCTTCTTATACTTTTTACCAGTCGAGTCCTTTGGCCTTTCTCACCTTTTTATAATGATCCATGGTTTGTTCAAAGGCCTCAGCTCTGGCCAGAGTTTCCTGCGGATTGAAGACGCGTTTATCGATGATGTCACCTTCTACCCATAGCGAGGGTACGTCCAGACGCTTCTGTAACTGGTCCTGGACTGCCCTGAGGCCGGCGCTAGCCGCCCTGCATGAAATAAGCGGATGGAGGAAAAAACCATCGGCCTTCCATCCTCTGGCAATTAACAGATATGTTTCGACAATCGGATTGGCCACCCCTTCGGCCTTAGCATAGGGATGAATACCAAAAACGAAGTTGCGCGACAGCCGGGCTATTTTTTCCAGAGGATCGGTTACTTTACTGAGATCGGGTGGTCGGGGTGCATGGTAGCCGTAGCTTTCATAGACAAAGTTCCATCCTCTTTCTGCCAGATTGTCGAAGAATTTCAGGCTGTGCCAGGGAGGTAGCTCGGCAAAAACTATCCGGTATTTTTCGGGATAGTTGATGCCGGCGATTTTATTGTCAACCCGCTCTTTCACCTCGGCCAGCATGTCCCGGTAATATTTAAGCGCCAGCTTCATGTCGCCGGCCAGAAAAAGCGAAGGGGGCATACTACTCCAGAAATCAATGCTATGCATGGGACATGGTATGGCTTTTCTCAGCTCACCGATCTGCCAGACAGTCTCATGTATTTGGATGGCCAGATCGGTGAGCTCTTCCAGTTTTGCCCAGTCCATCTTCCTTTTAAGGAGCTTTTCCAGAAAGGCTATAAAATCCTTCAGCTCTCTAACCAGGAACCTGACCTGATATTCCTCGAGGTCCGGCTCAGTTCCCTCGGCGGTGCCCATCATCGGCATTTCCAGGCACCATTCAGGAGCGTCGAAATATCTTGCAAGTGCCTGAAACCATTTGAAGCGGGCATCGCAAATAATACCCGAGCCCAGCAGAAGCGTCGGTCTGGCCATGCCGCCCAGCGGTGCCTCCGGAGGTATCTGGCCATTGAGCTGTTTCATCATGCGGTAGGAATATCCAATTGTACTTCTACCATATCCACACATATGTGTGGGGAACCCATCGGAATCAGCGGCATCCAGAAACGGTTCGGCCACTCCACTGGCGGCAAGCAAAGTAGAGTAATTCTCGGGATAGACGATATTCAACCCCATTGCCTTTAAGGGCAGGTCGCCTTCCCAGTAGTTGAGCATTGCCCACACGGTTGGTTTGCCCTCATTGCTGGCTTTTAATGTCTCCAGATAGTCCTGAGCAACCAGGTTACGTAATGGGTGCATGCTCTTGAGGCGGTTAATGGCCCGTTTCTGCGCGGTTTTGGCTGCTGCCGATGGTTCGCTCATAAAACACCTCTTTAAGGATATATTTTGTACGTGAGAAGTTATTGCTGTAAATGGTAAATCATTACATAACGAAAAGTAAAGATGACCTGGTTTTCGGTATGAGGCATTATCTTATCTTACTGGGTTAAGCTGGACTGGTCAACGTAATCGTTGCCTGACCTTAGCCCCGTATAAGGTGCCTGGAAGAATGATACGTGAGATTATAAGCACGGTGCGTAGAGTTATATTTTTACACGAGATGGAATGATAGGGTAGAATTTCAGCAGTACAGGTTTCGCAGTTAAATGAGGAAAAACAGGAAAGCCGAAAAAAATAAGAAGACCGCAAACAGGGGCAGGCCGCCCAGAAAAGATGAAAGATTGAACGATCTGGTTATGAAGGCGGCCGCCCTTTTTTATAAGAAAGGCTATTCCAATACGACTACAAGAGAGATTGCAGAAGCGGCCGGAATCAGTAAGGGATTACTGTATTACTATATCAACACTAAAGAAGATTTTCTGGACTTATTTATCGAAAGATTGCGACAATCATTCGGCGGATATAATCGGAAGATCCTCGACGAATTGCCCTTTACTTCAGCCGCAACTGCCATTTGCCGGGCGATAAAAGAAGTAATCCTCGGCATGGACGAACTTCAGGATATGCTTTTATTCTGGTATCGCGAATGCGGTTATATGCCGAGGGATAGACTGCGCAGGATTACAGAGCAAGAAATCATGACTGTTACATTTTTTGAGGATATTATAAAGGCCGGGTGCGACCGCGGTGAGTTTAACGTTAAAGATGTCCACCTGGTCGCTTACCAGATACATGCCCTGTGCATCAACTGGGTTCTTAAAAGGTGGGATTTCAAGAAGCGTTATTCGGCAGAACAATACATCACTGAGGTACAGAAGTCTACACTTGCCATTCTTGGGTGCAGGTAATATACAAAAAAAAGCTATTATTTCAACGCATATGCAATAGTATATATTTAACATCCACTGCCGGGCATATTGACAATTTAATCTTATAGGTATAACATCTTTTACTGGTTGGTCGGTTTAAGTTTTAATTTTATACATCTTTCATTGAAATATATTGGAAAACGCGGGTTGTTGATCCACCGACCCAAGGTTTAGTCCTTTGGTTGGATTACAAAATAAACAAGGAGGTTTTATGTTCCGTACAAATGTCATTTTACCATTTATAGCTGTGCTGGTGGTGCTTGCACTGATTATCGGCTGTGCGCCATCGACACAAACCGGCGAGGCGGCTAAGGGGCCCATTGTTATCGGGTATGTGGGAAGTGTTGCGTCCCCGGGTACCAAGCCATGCATGGATATCCAGCAAATGGCTATTGATGAAATCAATGCTTCCGGCGGTGTGCTGGGTCGACCGCTAAAGCTGGTGATCGAGGACAGCAAAGGGGAGACCAGCCTGTCAGTAGCAGCAGCACAGAGGCTGGTTATGGGCAATAAAGCACTGGCATGCTTCTCTGAAGGCAGGAGCGAGATAGCTCTGGCACTCAAAGAGAAGGGTGCCGATATGTACAAGGACTATCCGCATGTTTCAATTACCAATGGTGCCGCTGATTACGAGGTTACTGAAGGGATCCTGACCAAGTACGACCGCTACAAGTTTTTCTTCAGGGACTTTGAATTTGCCCAGTATCCCTGGTATTACGGTATCAACATGAAAATGATGCGCGATACGATAAAGGCCAAGAAGATCGCCATCCTTTACGAAGATTTGCTGTGGACACGTGTTTACAGAGAGGGTGATGCCAGGCTGGGTACTACACCGATGAAGAAAAATGCTGAAGATATGTGGGGCCTTCAGGTGGTTTATGAGGCGCCGGTTAAGGCCAGGTCGGGCATGTGGCTGCCGACACTTGAAGCCATTGCCAAATCGGGCGCGGAGTCGATTTTCGTGCTGAGCAGCTGGTTTACCGATGTTGAAGTTCTAACCAAGCAGTGGGCTGATTCGTCAGCCAGAGATATACCGCTGATTATGGCCGGTGGAATAGGTCAGAGCCATGTGTTCTGGGGCATGACCGGCGGTAAAAGTCTCGGAGCCATCGTTATGCTCTGGGAAGATGATGTTAATCCAATAACTCCGATACTTAATCCTACGGTTAAAAAAGCCATGTCCAAGAATATACCGGTTCAGTTCCATGTTCTGGTCGCGTACAATGATATTTATCTAATGAAAAAGGCTATTGAGACCGCAGGTGGAACCGATGATGTAGGCAAGATCATCACGGCGCTGGAAACAACCACAATCGATGGTGTTTACGGACCGTTCGGTTTCTGGGGGCAGAATATGAAGAAAGAGCCATGGTTCCATTCCGGCATGATTACCAATCCGGATAATGTGCTGGAGTGGGTTTCCAAGCGCAGCCACTGCCCGTATACACAGATACAGGGGCAGGCTTCGGATAAATATATCCTGTTGCAGACACAGGAGGGCGAACTGCAGAAGCAATTTGCTCATCCTGAGCTATATAAGACACCGGCACAGCTACGTGCTGAGGCGGGCATAAAATAAACGAGGAGGTAGGAAGAGTTGAAGAAGTTAGTTTTCAGCATTTTGATGGTTGGAGTCCTGGTGGGGGTACTGGGGTGCGCGGCTGCAGCCCCGTCAGAGCTGAAGCCCTGTGAGGTGCAGCTCGGCTATGTAACCAACGAATGGGCCGGCGAGGAGGTTATCGCCGCCAACGTTTTCCTGACGGTGAAGAATCCCAATCCCGTCCCGGT
>DAOTVU010000029.1:0-109365 GCA_034436215.1 Dehalococcoidia bacterium | reverse complement strand
TCAGGGGAGGGTAGTGTATATAGGTAAAAGAGTTTTAAATTATGCTAGCAAAATAAAAAATAAAAACAGAAAGGAGATATCATGACGACGAAAGACAAAACTTCAACACTCCGGACAAAAAAACAATATATCGATGGCCTGAGCAAAATGCGGCGTAATATTTATTATGATGGCCATCTGATCGACCGCACGGATGAGTTGCAGATGGACTGTATCAATACTATCGGCTTCACATTTGATGCGGCGCATGACCCAAAATTTCAGGATTTGGTACTGGCTAAAAGCCATCTTACCGGCAAAACTATCAATCGTTTTACCCATATTCACCAGAGCAAAGAGGACCTGCATAAGAAACAGGATATGACACGTGTTTTCTGCCAACAGGTAGGAGGCTGTATTCAGCGGTGTATGGGTATCGATGGTGCAAACGCATGTAATGCCATATCCTATGAGGCTGACAAACAGAATAAAGGCGCAACAGAGTACCATAAAAACTTCCTCAAATGGCTCCAGAGATTTCAGGATAATGATCTGGTTGGTTGCTGTGCGCAGACCGATGTCAAAGGTGATCGAATGAAGCGCCCGAGCCAGCAGGTTGATCCAGACCTTTATCTTAGAATAATCGAACGCAAAAGCGATGGAATTGTTGTTCAGGGTTGCAAGGTGCATAATTCTGAAGCCTCAGTTGCCGACGAGATAATCGTAGTTCCCACCCGCGCATTACTACCTGAAGAGAAAGACTGGGCAGTTGCTTTTGCTCTTCCGGCAGATTGGGAAGGTATAAAACAGGTAGTTACTATACATAATTACAGACCTCGCAAGCATTTCAAACGTGGGTTCCAGCCAGGTTCGACAGATTCATATACTATTTTTGACAAGGTTTTTGTCCCATGGGAAAGGGTTTTCCTGGCAGGCGAGACAACACATGGTGCAGTTGGTGCACTGCTTTTTGCGCTCTTTCATCGGCACAGTTATTCGGGTTGTAAGCCTGCTATTGGCGATCTAACTATTGGGACAGCCGCGCTGGCCGCAGAGTACAATGGTGTTCATAAGGCGCCCCATGTACGTGAGAAGCTTGCCGAGCTGATCATGGTAACCGAACTTGGATATGCCGCTGGTTTCACGGCATCTGAAATGGGCAAGCCTGAAGTATATATGCCGGGTGTTGGATTTGTTCCCTATGGCCCGGGAAGCTTTATCCCAAACTCCATCTATTGTAATGTTGGTCGGTGCCTTACCGGTGAGAATGTATACAGAGAGGCTGAGATTATATGCGACATATCTGGTGGAGTACCGGCCACTTTCCCGCATGAGGAAGATTTTATCAATCCGGAAACAGGAAATCTGTTAAAGAAATATACGATGCGCAATCCGAATGTGAAAGTCGATAATGCCATTAAATTCTGGATGTATGTGGGCGACATGCTGTGTTCGGCAACGGGTGGCATCCATCAGGTGGGTGGTTATCATGGCGGTGGCTCACCCGTTATGGAACAGATAGCAATCACTACGCAATATGATATAGAATCAAAGAAGAACATTGTTAAAAGGATAGCTGGCATTCAAGATTAACCAACATATTAAAGAGCCCCCGGATTGGACAATCCGGGGGCTCTTTATTTTGGTTCAGAAAAGCGTTCATATATGTTAAACTTATATAGATATTAATTGTATAATGCATATTATTCATTACCGTTAAATATTTATATTTACACATAATATATAATAGGATAGTATAAAAACGAGCGCTTGCTATATTCAAGTGTGTTTGTAGGAAAGAATGATAATGAAGAAAAAAAAGGCACGCAGCAGCAATGATCGGGAGAGAGAAAAAATAGTATTATCAGCAGCAAAGCTGATTGTGAAAAAGGGATTCTTAAAGACATCGGTGAGAGACATTGCTGAGTATTGTGGCATCAGTATGGGAAAATTGTATTATTATATTAAATCTAAAAATGATATTTTATCCCTTTTTCAAGAATATTCCACAACGACAACCGACTTTTCGACCAGGCAATCTTTAAAAAAGCTTAAGAAGAAAGGCCCTATAGATGCATTAAGAGATACAATACGGGATACTATCAGATATATCGATGAAAATCAGGATATTCAAGTATTCTGGTTTCAAGAAGCTAAAAATCTCAACAGACGCAATCTGAGGCGCCTTTTAAACACTAATTCAAAAGCAACGCTTGTCTTTCAGAAAATTATAGAAAAAGGCAATGAGCAGGGTGTTTTCGAAGTCAGGGAACCTGCTCTGGTGGCCCAGAATATTCAGATGATATGTGAGATGTGGGCAACAAGACGATGGTACCTGCAGAAGCGTTATAATTTGGATCAATATATCGAAATGCAAACTGATGCAATATTAAGGATCGTATCACCTAAGGGCGATTTATCATAAGCTGACATCGATTTGATATGAAGTTTGCTGGAAGAGTTGCAGTTATTACAGGGGCGGGCCGGGGTATAGGCAGAGCAATAGCGCTGAAACTGGGTGGTGAAGGAGCATCGGTAGCTGTCAGCGATATTGAATTGGCCTATGCACAGAATACGGCTAACAGGATAATTCAATCAGGAGGATCGGCTATAGCCCTGAAAGCAGATGTGCGTGACAGGGATGATGTGAGGCTGATGTTTCATCAGGTAATTGATAAACTACGGAAGGTTGATATTCTGGTAAATAACGCTGGCATTAGAGAAGACATCATGTTTCGTGAAATGAACACAAAGAAGTGGAAAAATGTTCTTGATACTAATCTCACCGGAACATTAAACTGTATTCAGATTGCCCATAAATATATGCTTAACCAGAATTACGGCAAAATTATTAATATCTCATCACCCGTTCCACCTGCTGTTGGTAGGAAAGGGGTGGTGAATTACGCGGCTGCCAGTTCGGGAATATACGGGTTAACCCGTTCATTAGCTATTGAGTTGGGTCCATACAATATAAATGTTAATTGCATTGCACCAGATTTTATTGATACCGAAATGTTGCGTAAGGTTGCCAGAGCGGAAGGATTGTACTTGGATGAGTTAAAGAAATTTATCGTAGCCACTATACCACTGAGACGGCTCGGTTCTGTTAATGATGTAGCAAATTTGACGTCCTTTTTGGCCTCAGACGAAGCGTCTTTTATTACAGGCCAGATTATTTACATTAAAGGCGGCCCATAAATCCCGGTGAGGTGTTAAATGCATTTCCTGCCCGATACAGTCGATGAGGAGTCAATTCAGGAGAGATACTGGCCGGATAACTTCAAAAAAGTAATACATGAAATTTATTCAAAAAATCTTTCCGAAAAATTAAAGGTTAAATACTTGCAGCGTATCTATTTGCGTAGATACGCTGAATCGTTTGCCGATATATTGGAATTCAAACAATATTTAATAAATGCCATTGCAATTGGGGCTGAAAATGGTGCGGACGAAGGATTTGAAAGTATTTATAAATCATTTTTATGTGAAGAATCTTTACCGTGTTTATTGGGTCTTCCAAAATTATTATGGCCGTTATCAATCAGTGCGAACGATAAAAAGATGATTCATGATTCTATATATAGCGATTATTTCCCTGATGATGGATTTATTTACGCTTATAACTATGGGTATAAAAACAAATTCAAAAGTTACACCGATTTTATAAACGAAGTGGCTGATTTAATAATAGAAGCTACAATTAACGGCGCAGACAATGCCATTATGAAATTATATTTGGCATTTTCATGTGGTCTGCCGCTCCCATTAATACGAAGAAACCCTAAACGTTTAAAAACGTGGTAATAATAATAATGAAATCGTGTTATTATATTTACGTCGTAACCTGTTTCTAACGGAGATAAATAATGAAATACAGCGAGGTAGATTATTATCTTATCGATGACCTTCTTGACCATGAAGAGAAGATGACACGAGATATGGTTCGTGATTATCTGGATAATGAAATCAGACCCCTTGTTCTTGAAGCTTTTCATAAAGAAGAGCATCTGAATATGAAGGAATTGGCTCCGAGATTGGGCGAATTAGGCCTTATCGGCTGTTTTATACCAAAGGAATACGGGGCGGCTGGCTCTAACTACGTCACATTTGGCCTAATATGTCAGGAAGTCGAAAGGGTAGATAGTGCATTAAGGAGCTTCATGGCGGTAGCCTCAGGACTTGTCATGTTCCCTATCTGGAAATACGGCTCACCCGAGCAAAAAGCCAGGTGGTTACCCCAATTAGCCAGAGGTATAAAAATAGGATGCTTCGGTCTAACCGAACCCAATATAGGTTCGGACGTTTCTTCTATGGAGACCAAAGCAAAGCTTGTTGGTGATAAATGGATAATTAATGGTTCAAAGCAGTGGATAAGTGAGGCTTCAATTGCTGATATTTCTGTTGTCTGGGCGAAAACAGATAATGGAATCCAAGGATTTATTATTGAAAAAGGGACACCTGGATTTGAGCAGAGGGCAATTGAACGAAAAGGCTCTATGCGCGCTGGCGATGTTGGCGAATTGTTTATGAATGATTGTCAACTCCCATTTGATAGCGTTTTGCCCGGATCAAAGGGGCTGAGCTCGCCATTATCCTGCCTCAGCCAGGCGAGATATGGAATTTCGTGGGGTGCTTTGGGAGCAGCTACCGATTGCTATAATGTTGCTTTAAATTACGCAAAAGAAAGAAAACAATTTGGAGCGCCCATAGCTTCATATCAATTGGTTCAGGAAAAGCTTGTTAATATGCTTATAGAGATAACTAAAGGCCAGCTCCTTTCTTATAGGTTAGGTAGATTGATGGATCAGGGTAAGGCAAAGCCTCAGCAAATATCAATGGCCAAAAAGAATAATGTCAATGTGGCTCGATTTTGCGCCAGAACTGCCAGAGAGTTATTAGGAGCTAATGGTATATCGCTTGAATATTCTCCCATTCGTCATATGGCAAATATCGAGTCTGTTTATACTTACGAGGGAACCGATGATATGCACACTCTTATTATCGGGGAAGATATTACGGGTATACCAGCATTTCGCAATACTAAATAATTCGACCTCATTTTCAATAAAATTACATCAAAATTTTCTGACAGCCAGATTAAATATAATCCGAAATTTCTCAAGTCGTAATTTTGCACGACCTGAAACAAAGTGTAATATTTAAACTGGTAAAATTAATTTAGTCATTTCAGATAGCCCTCCTGAAAGGAGAAAAAATGAATGCCGCACTGATTTTTGCGATTATTTGTGGTCTATTTGTTACTGTTGTGCTCGGCCTGGTAGTATGGCTTATTATAACCAATATAAGAGAATCCAGTCGAAACAGCTACGATAATTTCTTTGAAGCAGGCAACAAAAAAGAAAATAATAAAGATTAGCCCGTATAGTATGATGAGTCGATATCCGTTTAAAAGGATAATAGATTCTCAGTACCTGTTTATTTTAATCCTTATTACCCTGTTAACAGGCTGTATTAGTTCTCCCGGTGAATTTAAAAAGGTAGATGATCATCAGCCTGCAATTGTTATAACAAATGATTCGCATTCCAGTACTGTAAAGTATTATCCAGAAATTTACGTAGAAGATTTGCCCGAAGAGGCACGGAATACACTCAACCTTATTAGAGACGGCGGCCCTTTTCCCTTTGCTAAAGATGGAAGTATTTTTAATAACTATGAAGGATTACTACCGAAAAAATACCCTGGCTATTACAGGGAATACACGGTGATTACAATCGGTTCAAATGATCGTGGACCGAGACGTATAATAGTAGGAAAAGATGGTGAGTTTTATTATACAGATGACCATTATCGATCTTTTAGAAGAATCGTTTACTAATATATGAACGACTGGGATACTATATTTTCTTCGGCTCTTAATTCACGTATATACACCGTGAGGAGTGAGGTGGAGGAAAAGTTTATTAAAGCATCTGCCAGCCGAAACCATCTATCATTTGCGGGCATCGATCTTTACGGATTATCTGACCGGTACCAGTTGTTCAAAGAAATCGCTGCTAAATTAAGCTTTCCCTCATATTTTGGTATGAACTGGGATGCTTTATTGGATTGCTTAACAGATATGCAGGTAAATACAACCGGTGGATATGTGATTTTGATAAAAAATTTCTATGATTTCAGGAAGAGACTACCGCGGGAAAGTAAGATGCTGGAACAGATTTTATTTTCGGCAGTAGAATACTGGAAGAGTAGGGGTAAACCTTTTTACATAATTATAAGCTGAACGAAGATGCTATTTTGATATGGAGCAGAAATCAAATATTTTTGTTAAATCGGAATATCAGTATGAAATATGATTTTGATTCTATCGTAGACAGACGTAATACAAACTCGATCAAATGGGATTACGTTGATAAACTTTTCAATATACAGGGGCTTTTGCCTTTGTGGGTGGCAGATATGGATTTTAAATCTCCTTTGCCCGTGATTGAATCCATAGCTAAAATAGCGCAATTCGGCATTTTCGGATATTATGGCATTCTCTTATCTTACTATGATGCAGTTCAGTCCTGGATGCGTCGTAGGCATAACTGGGAAATAGAGAAAGATTTGATAGTTCCTAGCCCCGGAGTTATTCCGGCTATTCATATATCTATTAATACGTTTACCCAACCACGAGACGAGATCATATTGCAAACGGTGGTTGGATTTTAGAAGGAGTGGCATACCCGAGAACAGGCCTGGTAGTTTTATAAGGGATACGGCAGGTATCGCACTTCTGCCAGGAACGATGTTTGGTTGCAAAATAGATGGCTTCGAGCGCATAAATATAGCCTGCCCAAGGGTATTACTTGAACAGGCACTGGGAAAGATATCTCAAGCAGTAAAAAACTCAGGAAAGATTAACGGATTGATATAAGACTCAATATATGTTGTATAACTTCAGCAAATCCACGCCCCTGTTCCAAGTTACTTATAAAGCGGGCCCTTTCTTCAAGAACATGGCCTTCTTCTATCGGGATTAATGGGTTACGTACCAGTATGCTGTAAGGAAATATTTCGAATAATGAAAGATCTGTGCTTGAATCACCAAATACCAGCACCTGTTCTTTATTCAGGTTACCATCCGGCAATAGAGAAAGGAGCTTAAGCAAAGTTGCTCCTTTGCTTATTCCCTTTTGCATAAGATGCATTATGTACTTCGAATCGAGTACCTGCACATCGGGTAAAAGAGCTTCAAGTTCACCAATGGAAACATTATCAATTTGGAATACTATGTCGATCATTCTTTGACTGTTATCCCATCTTTCTTTAACCTGCCCTGGATACAAATCCTTAAGCTTGGTCAGAGCTTCAATGGCGGGTTTTCTTGAATAACCGAGATCAAGTAAATCAGAGTTAGGGCTTAAACGGGCAACAGCACCGTTTTCAGCAATAACAGGACCTTTTATCTGTAATAGATTGGCTATTTTCCTAAGCATAGCGTCACTCCTTCCTGAAGCAAGCCCCATCAATATTCCATTGAGTTCCAGCTCGTGGATAGCATCGATTACTTCCGGGAGTACTATATCACTGCCGTCGTTTAGTGTGCCATCGACGTCAGCCATGATCAGCCTTATGCTTGATATGTCTTCAAATTTAATGTCTTTATAAGAAGTAGCCATCCGGTATAAAGAAACTGGTTAATAAATTGGTAGGCCGTACAGGAATCGAACCTGTGACCCACTGATTAAAAGTCAGTTGCTCTGCCAACTGAGCTAACGGCCCGGATATTTATAATGAATTTGAATTAGATTAGGATAAAAGTTTAACATATTATCAAGATAACAGGCAATCAGATTTATATGGTTGATACATTAGAGAAACCGTAAAATATTATATGCGTTGGAATATACTTTTTGTGTTCGTAAAAAATGGAAAGCAGTATGCCTAAAGTACAAATAAGCATTGCGCGAAGAACCGGATGCAAAATCAAGCGTAGTTGGTTCAAGAAGGTGATAGCTTTTGTTTTAAATGAAGAAAAGATTACTGGCAATGTTATGGTAGATCTCTTAGTTACAGGAGAAAGGCAAATAAGGCATATAAATAAAATGTATCGCAGAATTGATAGGGCAACGGATGTATTATCATTTTCATTTTTAGAAAAAAAACAGCATCGTGGTAAAACGAAATTTCCACTGGAGGCTGACGGTAACGAGCATTTGGGGGAAATAATAATATCTTTCCCGAGGGCAATCAAACAGGCAAATAGAAATGGTTATAAACCGGAGATTGAACTTATAAGGCTTATAACACATGGAATGCTCCATTTGCTGGGATATGATCACAAAAAGACAGCCGATGCTGCGAAAATGATGGCAAGAGAGCAACTTATTATGGAAGAAATAAAAGGAAATCTGGAAGAAAGGTAATGGGACCAGCGAAGATCTGTGATCAGGTTTATTTAATTGGCGGTTCATCTATATCTCACACGATGGATTGTTGTGTCTATCTAATTGATACCGGAAAACTAGTCATGATTGATACAGGTGCTGGAAAAAGCATTGATAGATTAGTCGATAATATAAATTCATTAGGACTTATTCCTGAAAATTTAACAACGGTGATAGTTACGCATGCTCATATAGATCATATAGGTTCGTTGCTGGCATTTAAGCAAAGGTTCGGAGTAAAGATTATTGCACATGAAGGTGACGTTTCTTCTATAGAAACGGGCAAGCATGTGGGGGCAGAGTATTATGGTGTAGATTATCAGCCGTGTAAGGTTGATGAAGTTGTAACTGGAGAAAAAAAATGTATAGATATTGGAGATACTGCTTTTGAGATTCTTCATATACCAGGACACACGCCTGGCAGTATTGTTGTAACATTTAATTCTAAAAACGGAAAGGTCCTTTTTGGGCAGGACATTCATGGCCCATATCACAAAATGTGGGGTGGTGATCCGTTAAAAGCACTTATATCTTTACAGAAGTTAAAATCGTTAAAAGCTGACATTTTATGTGAGGGCCATTTCGGGGTTATCATGGGTGCCGACCGTGTAGAATCATTTATACAGGAATATATCGATTTTCTGGATAATTGATAACCGCTTGATCTATAGTTTTATCCGGCGTTGTTTTACCCTGCACTTTTCTGCAGTAACAATAGCCTTAACAATTTCAGCAGTGCGAGAAAGGTCGTTGCCATAGTTTATGACCCGGTAATCAAACATATTTACTTTTTTCATTTCATCTTCAGCTTTATTAACACGCAGTTCAATGTCTGTGCTTGAATCGGCACTGCGCCCGTTAAGACGCTTTACCAGTTCTTCAACTGACGGAGGCATTAAAAAAATGAAGACAGCATCCGGTATTTTTTTCTTTAAAGTCTCCGCCCCCTGAACGTCAACTTTAAGTATAACATCTTCCCCTTTCTCAAGTGCAGCTTTGACTTCTGCAGTTAACACGCCATAGTAATTGCCGTATACTTCGGCAAATTCGAGAAATTCACCGCGTTTAATCTTATCCATGAAATCGTTTTTAGAAAGAAAATAGTAATCAACGCCATCGACTTCATTGGGTCTCCTTGAACGTGTTGTAGCCGTTACAATATAATGAAACTTGGCACCTAACTGTTTGAGACTGGCAATGGTAGCATCTTTCCCCACACCCGAAGGACCCGAGATCACAATTATCAGAGGCACACTATCTATGGAAGACATTTGATTATTATATAAAGTTTAACTTTATTTTCGCCAAAAATAAATAGATATTATAGAAAAGGTTATGCTTGAAGAATAAGCTGCTATTAGATATACTCAAACTCAAATCGTATTACAATGCAAGTAAAAACTGTTGGACACAATGCTATATAAGGGAGATTTATTTTATGAAAAAAAGTATACGTGATGTAGAAGTCACTGGTAAAAGGGTACTTGTGAGGGTAGATTTTAATGTCCCCCTTGATCCCACAACAAATGAGATAATGGATGACAGCCGTATAATAGCCACTTTACCCACAATCTGGTATCTAATCGAGCATCAGGCAAGGATAATATTATGCTCACATCTTGGAAGACCCAATGGAAAAATAGTTGAATCGTTGCGGATGAGTCCTGTGGCTGATCATCTTTCACATCTAATTAACATGCCTATTTATACAGTATCTGATTGCATAGGGCCAAAGGTAAAAACGGCAGTTGCCAAGCTCAAGAACGGAGAAATATTGCTTCTTGAAAATCTGCGTTTCCATCCTGAAGAGGAGGCCAACAATCCTGAATTTGCTAAAGCACTGGCAGAAAATGCCGATATATTTGTAAACGATGCATTCGGAACAGCACATAGGGCACATGCATCTACCTATGGTGTAGCCAAATTTCTACCCGCTTATGCCGGACTTTTACTCGAAAAAGAAATAAGAATTCTGGGCAGCCTGCTGACTAATGCCCAACACCCCTTTGCTGCTTTGCTTGGTGGAGCTAAAGTAAGCGATAAAATAAAGTTAATTAGCAACATGATGGGTAAGGTAGATATATTACTTATCGGAGGCGGAATGACTGCGACCTTCTTAAAAGCCGAAGGTTATGGAACCGGCCAATCGGCGGTTGAAGGCGATCGTCTGGAGTTGGCCGGGCAGCTTATTGCCAGAGCCAAGGAAACCGGTATAACTTTATTACTGCCTATGGATGTTATCGTTGCTGATGCCATAGAAACTGGTGCTAAATACAGTATTGCACCGGTAAGTATGATACCACAGAATAGGACTATTGTGGATATTGGGCCCCAAACGATTGAAATTTTTACAGAAAATTTAAAAAAATGCCAGACAATATTCTGGAACGGGCCTATGGGCGTTTATGAAATAGAAGCATTTTCAAAAGGCACAAAGAAAATGGCTGAGCTGCTGGCAAGCCTACCTGCAACCACGGTTGTTGGGGGGGGGTCGACAGCTGAGATTGTAACCGAGATGAATCTTGCATATAAAATGACGCATGTTTCAACCGGTGGTGGAGCGAGTATGAGTTTTCTTGAAGGAAAAACATTACCAGGAGTCGAAGTGCTTTTGGATAAAGAGTAAAAAATCGGAGTTTAAAATGCGAAAACGTCTGATCGCCGGTAACTGGAAAATGCACACAACCATTGAAGAGGCTGTCGACCTCGTAATTGGGTTGCTGCCAGGTCTACAGGCAATTGAAAATATCGATAAAGTCATCTGTCCACCTTTTATATCATTATATGAGGTAAAAAAACTATTAAAAGGTACTTCGATAAAACTCGGAGCCCAGAATATGTATTTTAAGGATCATGGTGCTTATACCGGAGAGATATCTCCTCGTATGCTGGCAAACATATGTGATTACGTTATACTTGGCCATTCTGAGAGAAGACAGTATTTTGCAGAAACAAATTTGTTAATTAAAGAGAAGGTAAAAGCTGCGTTCAATTACAGCCTTGTTCCTATTTTATGTATTGGTGAAACCTTAGTTGAAAATGAAGCAAGCTTAGCAGAGAAAGTTCTTAAAAAACAGATAACGGATTCTCTGGGAGAAATAACACCCAGCCGTGATTTAATTATTGCTTATGAGCCCGTTTGGGCAATAGGTACGGGAAAAGCGGCTACAGCTCCATTAGCCCAAAAAACTATAAAACTTATCCGAGACCTTCTTTCCGATTTATGGAATACAGAAATAGCACAGTCTATAAGGATCCTATATGGTGGAAGTGTGAATAGCAGCAACATAGCCGAATTCATGCAGGAACCTGATATTGACGGGTGCTTGGTTGGCGGCGCGAGTTTAAAGGCCGATGAATTCGTGAAAATTGTAGAGAAGGCAGCGCCCATGCAAAGATAATTAATGATTAATCATAATGAAGAGATGTTTGATTTCCATAGTGGGACCTACTGCTATAGGAAAAAGCAAGCTAGGCATAAAAATAGCGGAAGAATTTAATGGTGAGATTGTAAACGCGGACAGCCGCCAGATTTATATTTTTATGGATATCGGCACATCTAAGCCCAGCATCAAAGATAGGCAGAAAGTAAAACATCATCTTATTGACATTATCTATCCTGACCAATTATACAGCGTAGCTAATTATAAAAACGATGCTAGCGCTGCTATTGTTGATATAATGAGCCGAAATAAAATTCCGATTCTGGTGGGTGGCAGTGGACAATATATATGGTGTATTTTGGAGAATTGGCAGATTCCATTCGTGGAACCCGATATTATTTTCAGAAAAGAAATGGAAGAAAGAGCTCAGAAATACGGTATTGACAGCTTGTATAAGGAGCTCAAACAAATAGATCCCGCATCTGCTGTAAAAATATCGCCGCGAAATTTAAGAAGGATTATAAGAGCTCTGGAAATTTATCAGAAAACAGGTTTGCGACCATCTGCTGTAAAGATGAAGAGAGGTGTTGATTATCCCGTTATTATTATAGGGCTAACGTCTGAAAGAAAATATCTTTATGAAATAATCGATAAGCGTGTTGATAATATGATAAAAGAAGGTTTTATCGATGAAGTTAAAAATTTAAAAAATATGGGTTATTATCAAGATCTGGCATCTATGTCCAGTATAGGGTATCGACAAATATATGAATACCTTAACAATCTGATAGGATTAGAGGAAGCTATAACAAATATAAAATATGAAACACACCGTTTTGCTCGCAGCCAATATAGCTGGTTCAAAATAAATGACGAAAGAATAAAATGGTTTTTTGTTAATGATGAATACGAGGATAAAATAGAATATACTGTAAAAGAATTTTTGGAAAGAATTTGATATGAAAATTAAATTCAGCAAGATGCAGGCTACTGGCAATGATTTCGTAATAATTGATGCGAGGGAGATAGAAATAGACTGGCATGCGTTATCCATTGAACTTTGTAATCGGCACTTTGGCATAGGCGCAGATGGCATCATTCTGATCCTACCATCAATTGTTGCGGATTTCCGGATGAGGATATTTAATGCAGATGGCTCTGAGGCGCAGATATGCGGAAATGGAATTCGCTGTTTTGTAAAACATGTAATTGATAAAAAATTGGTCGATCGCAATTGCATTGCTGTTGAAACATTAGCTGGAATTAAATATGTTGAAGCCTATTTGAAAGATGATAAAGTGATCGGCGCACGTGTTAATATGGGTACTCCAATATTTAAGTCATCGCTTATACCGGTTACCCTGGCAGAAAAAGAGCCTATTATCGATTACCCGATTAATATTGCCGATCGACTATTTAAATTATCCATAGTCTCTATGGGGAATCCACACGCAGTATGTTTTTTAGAGGAAAGTGTAGATAAATTTCCGCTCTCGGTAATAGGGCCACTGGTTGAAAATCATAAAATATTCCCTCAGAGAACTAATTTAGAAATAGTCAATATAATGAGTGATACCAGACTTAAAGCCAGAGTTTGGGAACGTGGTGTGGGTGAAACACTGGCCTGCGGAAGCGGCGCCTGCGCTATTGGGGTTATCAGCATGGTTAAAGCCTTGACTAAAAATAATGTTGACATAATATTACCTGGTGGTGTGCTGACTATTACGTGGGATGGTAAATCCGATGTTTTTCTAACGGGAACCGTTAAAGAAGTTTTTTCTGGAGAATACTGTTATGAAATTAGCAAAACGTCTTGATAAAATACCCCCTTACTTGTTTGTCGAAATAAACAAAAAAATAGCGGAGAAAAGAGCACAGGGTATCGACATAATCAGTTTTGCGATTGGCGATCCTGATATACCGACCCCTGATTATATCATTGACCGTTTATGTCGGGCAGCACGTAATCCGGCAAATCACCGCTATCCCGAAACCTTTGGTTTACCGGAGCTCTGTGAAGCCATAGCTACGTGGTACAAAAACAGATTTAATGTTGTTCTCGATCCATCAAAAGAAGTACTACCATTGATCGGGTCTAAAGAAGGGATAGGGCATATATCATTTTGCCTTCTCGATCCTGGCGACATTGCGTTAGTTCCCGACCCTGGATATCCCGTATATTCAATTAGCAGTTTACTTGCTGGTGCAGAAGTATTCTATCTTCCTCTTAAGGAGGAAAATAGCTATTTGCCCAAGCTAAATGATATACCGAAAAATATTCTTAAAAAAGCTAAAGTCTTATGGATATGCTATCCCAATAATCCTACTGGAGCGGTTGCTGAACTTGATTTCTTCAAAAATGTAGTGGATTTTGCAAATAAATATGGGATTGCTGTTTGTCACGATGCACCATATTCAGAAGTTGCTTATGATGGTTATAGGCCACATAGTTTTCTTGAAGTTTCCGGGGCAAAAGAAGTCGGCGTAGAATTCCACTCTCTTTCAAAAACTTATAATATGACCGGTTGGAGAATAGGAATGGTGGTTGGAAATCAAACCATGGTTGATGCGCTTTTTAGATTTAAATCCAACTTAGATTCGGGCATCCCTCAGGCAATTCAGGAAGCTGCAATCGAAGCATTGTTGGGTCCTCAATCAGAAATAGAAAAGAGAAATAAAATATTACAGGCACGACGAGATAAATTGGTTGAAGCATTACAAGCAGTAGGGCTCAAAGTAAATAAACCAAAAGCCGCTTTTTATATCTGGGCAAAAGTGCCAGTCGGTTATACCTCTGTACAATATGCTACCGAACTGCTTGATAAAGTGGGTGTAGCTGTAACACCAGGGAATGGTTACGGTAAATCTGGTGAAGGATATATTCGGCTTTCAATCACCATACCCGATGAAAAATTTAACGAAGGCATAAAACGGCTGCTTTCAATGAGGTAATAAATAAATTCATTTTTAATAATGAGCAAAATGAGCAAGCAGTTATTAAACACGGTAGAAGATAGAGAGAGAGCGGTACTGGTAGGTATTGAATGCAAAGGAACCAAGGGAGAATGGAGTTTAGCCAGTTCCCTGCAGGAATTAGAACAACTTGCCAGTGCTGCTGGGGCCCAGGTTGTCGGCAGGATTATACAGAAACTGGACAAGCCTTCTCATACCCATTATTTGGGACTGGGAAAACTTAATGATCTTATTAACTTGAAGAGGAGTATATATTACGATACGGTTATCTTTAATGATGAATTATCTCCTAGCCAACAGCGGAACCTTGAAAATGTTTTAAATGTTAAGGTCATCGATCGAACGGCCTTAATAATAGATATATTTGCTCACAGCGCACACACAAGCGAGGGTAAATTACAGGTAGAACTGGCGCAATATGAATATCTATTACCCAGACTGGCCGGCCAGTGGAGTCATTTGGAAAGGTTGGGGGGAGGAATTGGGACACGGGGTCCGGGGGAAGCTCAAATTGAAACTGACCGTCGCCTTATTAGAAACAGGATACGTAAAATAAAAAGACAAATCGAGGACATTAGAAAGCATAGGATGTTATACAGACGCAAGCGGCAAAGTTCGGATATTTTTCATATTGCGTTAGTAGGTTATACAAATGCTGGCAAAAGTACACTGCTTAATGCATTGGGACAATCAAACGTAATAATCGATAATAAACCGTTTTCTACCTTAGACCCTGTTACACGAAAGCTAAATATTCAAAATAAAAAGACCATTCTATTAAGCGATACTGTGGGATTTATTCATAAACTGCCTTTACTCATTGTGGAAGCTTTTCATGCCACACTTGAGGAGCTTGAAGAAGCGGATATATTGCTACACGTGGTCGATATTTCCAATATCGAAGCGGTTAATCAGAGTATAACCGTTGAAAAAATATTGAACGATTTAAACCTCGATAAAAAACCTTGCATAACTGTCATTAACAAAATAGATTTACTGTTTGATAGTTACGAAGAGGCAGAGGCTATGAATAAAATATTCACTCTGGGGAACTGTAAACCGGATATGACTGTGGTAGTATCCGCTCAAAAAAGATGGAATCTGGATAAACTGATGGATAAGATAGCTGATTTCATAACATGATAATAAAAACGGACATTAAAAAGGTTTTAAGAATTGTCAATATATGTCGGAAACTGTACCTTTTACGACGATTAGATTGATTTTTTACGATGAATAGAAATCCTGGTGATACCAATTTTAATTTAAAATCACTTGCAAGCGATTTTTATGATTACATGATTATTGAAAAATCGTTGTCACCACTCACAGTTAAAGAATACCGTCATTATATAGATCGATTTTTGCTTTGGCTTGAAAATAACAAATACCCTCTACTGCCCGACTCGATAAATGTTGATACTGTCCGAAAGTTTCGTATTTTTCTTGCTTCATTTCGCACAAAACGTGGTAATACTCTTAATAAAAGTACCCAGAGCTATCATGTTGTTGCTATACGGTCTTTTATTCGTTATATGACTGTTAAACGTGATATTCAATTGCTTAATCCGGATAAAATAGATCTTCCCAAGACAACCCCACGTATGATAAATTTTCTCAACCGCGATCAATTAAACCGTTTGCTGGAAAGCCCTGATACTACAAATGTGATCGGTATTCGTGACCGGGCTATTCTTGAGACTTTATTCAGTACCGGCTTAAGAGTATCTGAACTGGTAAAACTAAATCGGGATCAGGTAAATCTTGAAAGAAGAGAATTTGCTGTTCGCGGAAAAGGAAATAAAGTCCGGCTGGTTTTCCTTTCAGACACAGCAGCAGATTGGATATTACGTTATTTAAGTATCCGTAAAGACGGCTATCCTCCCCTGTTTATTCGCTATGGTGGTCCAAAGTCAAATGACCGCTCAGGCGAAAAATTGAGACTTACGGCCCGGTCTGTGGAACGATTGGTTAATTCCTATTCAAAAAAAAGTGGCTTACCTTTTTGTGTGCATCCCCATACGCTCAGGCATTCTTTTGCTACAGATCTACTCATTCATGGTGCAGATTTACGTTCCGTCCAGGAGCTTCTCGGCCACGAAAGTATCCGTACAACTCAGATATACACCCATGTTACCGATAGCCATTTAAAAGAAGTATTTGAAAAATATCATAGCCGCAAATAAGCGTATCTTATTGTGCTTTTAAGGAGGTTTAGTATGCAACAATACGAGGTTGTTATAATCGGTGGCGGACCTGCAGGATTGACGGCCGGCCTTTACACATCACGATATGGCTTAAATACACTCTTAATAGAGAGAGGGATGTATGGTGGTCAGATTATAAATGCCAGCAAGGTCGAAAATTATCCCGGGTTTCCTCAGGGAATTTCGGGCATTGATCTGGGACAGATATTCTTTGAACAGGCAACCAGATTTGGATTAAAGACTTTTACTTCGGAAGTTACCGGTTTTAAAATTTCTGATGACCAATTCATAATTAGTACTTACGAGGATGAATTTTCAGCAAGGTCAGTAATAATTGCAAGCGGGTCTAATTATCGTAAATTAAATGTCCCGGGAGAAGAAAAACTTGTGGGAAGGGGAGTCTCTTACTGTGCTACCTGTGACGGGTTTCTATTCAAACAAAAAGATGTCGCTGTTATTGGCGGAGGTGATACAGCAATTACAGATGCCCTTGAACTAAGTCAGCATTGCCATAAAGTTTACGTTATTCATAGACGTAATGAGCTCAGGGCAGCACAAGTTCTGCAGCGTGCGGCAATGTCTATACCTAATATAGAGTTTGTCTGGAACTCCATAGTATGGAAAATCGAAGGTGAAGAAAGGGTATCGAGTCTACAAATCAGGAATATTAACACCGATGAAATCATTGAGCTTGGGGTTGAAGGTGTTTTTATAGCTGTCGGTTTTATACCAAACAGCGAACTTTTTAAAAAATTTGTAAATATCGATGAAATGGGAAATATAATTACTGACGATCTAATGCGTACCAGTGTACCTGGCATATTTGCTGCCGGAGATATAAGACGAAACTCGGCACGCCAAGTAGCAACTGCTGTGGGTGATGGTGCAACTGCCGGTAAATCTATTTTCTCTTTTCTTAAAAGCGGATGATATTCAAGTTTTAGACCTTTGCCGCAATGCTTCGTACATAACAATTGATGCGGCAACCGATGCATTTAGAGAGGATATCCTACCTTTCATAGGGATAGCTGCCAACCAATCGCAGCGCTTGCCCACTAAGCTGGAAATGCCCATTCCCTCACTTCCTATAACTATCGCTATTGGAAGACGGTAATCTATCCTGTCATAGTTAACTGATCCTTTACTGTCTATTCCCACTATCCATATATTTTTATTCTTTAATATGATAATTGATTGTGAAATATTATTGACCCTGACAACTGGAACATATTCAATAGCACCTGCTGAAGCTTTTACAACAGTTGGTGTTATTCCAACTGCCCTTTGTCTTCTCAAAATAACACCATGAACACCGGTGGCTTCCGCCGTACGTAAAATTGCACCCAGATTATGAGGATCTTCGATTCCATCCAGAATTAAATACAGGGGAACTTCGTTCTTAGCTTTTGATATGGATAAAAGATCTTCAAGATTGATGTATTGCTTCGGTTCTGCCAAGGCTATTATTCCTTGATGCAATGTGCCAGATGCGAGAAGATTTAAATACTTAATATCGGCTATTTCAATAGGAATCTTTTTTATTTTTGCGTTTCTAATTAATTCGTTAATATCATCCCGCTGTTCAATATTGTGTTTTACAAGTATCTTTTTAATTAATCTGCCGGCACGCAATGCTTCAATGACCGGATTTTTACCTATTATAATATCCATTAATATAATTGCTACTTATGTCATGTTGTATTTATAAAAATATATCATTGGTTGATGGATCTTACAAACTATAGTGGGCTCGGCAGGGATCGAACCTGCGACCAATCGGTTATGAGCCGACCGCTCTGCCGCTGAGCTACGAGCCCACACATTCGAAAAAACTTAATCGCGATAAATATATATTATGCAGCGGATATCAAATAGTATAGCATAGTGTTATTTTACTGTGAAGCTTTTATAATATTTTCGTTTTTACAACATATTTACAATCACTTGACTCTTGATTTCCAAGTTATTAAAATTAATATTTAGCAAGTTAATATGAAGACTGCTAAAATTTATATTACTACGATTATTGTCCGGAGGATAATATGCCAACATATCAGTATGTTTGCTCGAAATGTAATACCAATTTTGAGTTAAAACAAGGATTTAATGACGAAAGTGTTGCTTATTGCCCTCAATGTAAGGCCGAATCCCGTCGTCTTTTTAATCCTGTCCCTATAATATTCAAGGGATCGGGTTTTTATGTCACGGATAGTAAGTCAAAATCGGCTTCAAAGCAGTTGGGAAATGATAAAGAGTCGGCCTCAAATTCGGTAGAAGGTAAAGACAATCAAAATACCAAGACTGCTATTGTATAATCGTTTTTAGAGTTGAAGCCGCTCTTTCCATTTGTTAAACTCTTATCAGGTCCCTGTAGCTCAGCTGGATAGAGCGGCTGCCTTCTAAGCAGCGGGTCGTGGGTTCGAATCCCCCCAGGGACGCCATCAACTATCTTTGAGAAAAGCCTGTTTTTTCTACCAATATTTTGCCGTTGCCCGCAAGCAATCTGATGCATCCAAGGGATATAATTTCACTGTGATCAAATGAAGCTGTAAACCAAAAACTATAACGTCGGCTCCAATCTGCGTAAAGCTCCCTTTGGAGGGGTACAAAAATACTAATATTTATATCCTTTTGAGCGTTTGCTTCCAAATTACCAATAAAAATGTCTTCGTATTCATTCCTGCATGTCATTGTAGGTTGATCTAAACTAACTAGGGAAAAGAAACCCTGCGGAAATTGATTAAAGTAAACATGAGTATTGCAGGCTGTAGCATTCCCGTAATTTATAACCGTTATATGAATATTAAAGTTTTTGCAAAATTCGATCTTATTTGGCAATATCGCGGTAGCTGTTATCTGTGGCTTGTTTATTGTGTTGATAGAAGATTTATCATCGATGCTTGATTCGGCCAGCGAAGGAACCGGAATAAACAACGTTGATATAGCTGTAAAGCAAACACAAATTGCTAATATTGCCGATATTATTGTATTAAATTTGCCTGTAATATTAATCGAAAGCATTTTTTTATTCTGTACATTTTGATGGCAATTATAAATACTTTGAATAATATTACAATAGCTATTTGGTTATATTAATTTATAGTACTAACGTATGATTAATTAAAATAAACGTTGCTTATCAATTTAATTGCATAGCAATTTGCTTTTTATGGTAAACTACCATTTAGAAAGTACGTCTCTCCAGAAATCATAAATACCTTTTTTACCCGGGCCTCCTGTATATCCAGCGCGTACCATCATACGTACTAAAGGGTGTAGCCTTCCTTTTTCTGAACCCAACTCACGTATAGCATCTTCCTCAGAAGATGCACGCAGTCCCCAGCTTCCCGTCATATCTGCTACTTCAAATGGTCCCATCGGCAGGTTATATCCCAGTTTGAGAGCCTTATCGATGTCTTCCGGTGATGCTACCCGTTCCCATACCATTTGAACACATTCATTCGATAATCCGCGATAGGCCCGATTAGCCAAGAAACCATAGCTCGTATCCCTGCAAATAACCGGCTCTTTACCAAGTTTTATGGACAGGCTTTTCACCACTTCAACGGTCATATCGGACGTCTTTGTGCCTCTTACAACTTCCACCAGCTTCATCATGGCAACAGGATTAAAAAAATGCATTCCAGCCACAAGTTCGGGCCGCTCAGTTACCATTGCCATCTCAGTTATATTGAGATAGGATGTATTTGAAGTAAGGATAACACCTGGTTTGGCAAACGAATTCAATTTTTTAAATATATCTTTTTTCAAACCAAGATTCTCAATTACCGCTTCTATTACAAAATCAGCATCTTTCACAGCCTTGTCAATTTCTACCACTCCATTTATAGAACTTAATATCTTCTGTTTATCATCAGGACTCATCTTGCCCTTAGAAACAAAAAATTTGTCTAATCTTGATTCAATAGATGCTATTCCCTTATTTATAATTTCCAAACTTATGTCCGTTATGTTAACTTTATAACCGCCTATGCGGGCTAAAATCTCTGCTATCTGATTTCCCATAGAACCGGACCCTATAACTGCCACTACTTTAATGTTATTTAAATAATCGGCGCTATTCATTTTAACCTCCACGATATTATTAAGGGATTATATCACCTGATCAAAAACAAACAAGTATTTTATTTATATAATCCGGTTTTAGCCTATTAATTTCGAGTTTTTTGCTTGGCATTGTTCGAAAATTTCGATATACCAGATATGATTATTTAAAATTCATCAATAAATTTTTACTATAATATCTTCCAGTGAAATATTGGCCCGATTAATTAATCCGATTATCTATAAATTAAATCACCTTAAAATGCAGAATATTAACTATTTTATAGGAGTGAGAGGGCATATTGATGCAAGTGCTATAATCGGATTATTGAACAATTTCAGTCTTCTTTAAGGGGGTAAATTGTGAACAAAGTCGTTATCACAAGTGCGGTAAGATCAGCAATAGGGAATTTTGGTGGTGCTCTGAGAAATGTACCGGCCTATGATTTAGCCGTTCCGGTTCTCAACGAAGTTATAAAACGCTCTAATATTAAACCCGAAGATGTAAATGCGGTGATTATGGCACAAAATTACCAGAGCGGCGAATATGTAAATATTGCCCGTATGTCATTATTAAAAGCCGGCTGGCCTGTAGAAGTAGCTGGATTTACGATAGACAGACGTTGCCCTGGTGGACTTGATGCGGTTACTTTTGCAACGATGATGATTTTAACAGGGAATACCGAAATAGTTGTTGCTGGTGGCGTTGAGAGCATGAGTACCGCTGAGTTTTATTTAAAAGGTGAAATAAGATGGCAGTTGGGTGGCACCGGCGATATGCCCAGAGGCCATGCCAGCCTTTCTACCTGGTCAATTCCGCTTTACGACAGAATCATGCGGGGAAGAGTAATGTCCCAGCCTGAGGAGAGGTTTGGTATTCTTCCGTCGATGATGACCTGGGCTGAAACGGCTGCCAAAGAGCATGGCCTTACCAGAAAGGAAGTGGACGAATGGGCAGTTATAAGCAATCAACGTGCCTGCAATGCCATAGAGTCAGGTAAATTCAAAGAGGAGATAGTTCCCATTCCTGTTCAGCAGAGCAAGGGTGAGTCGATCATGTTTGAAATTGATGAGAGACCACGACGCGATACGACACTTGAAGCGCTGGCTAGACTCAGACCTGTGCAGGGCGGTGTTTGTACAGCCGGCAATTCATCGGGTGAGAATGACGGTGCATCTGCCTGTGTCTTAATGAGCGAGGACAGGGCTAAAAGCCTGGGCCTTAAGCCATTAGCCTCTGTGAAAGGCTTTGCATTCAGCGGAGCCGATCCCCGTATGGCCTGGAAATCTGTTACTGAAGCAGTTAATAAAGCTCTCAGCAAATCGGGATTACGCCTGTCCCAGATCGACTTGATTGAAATTCATGAAGCATTCAGTGCCCAGGTTCTGGCAAATTTTAAGGAACTTGGCATTACGGAAAAAGATAGGGAAAGGATCAATGTTAATGGTTCGTGTATAGCTTTAGGGCATCCACTGGGTGCTACCGGTACTCGAATTCTTACAACACTTATTCATGAAATGAAAAGACGCGATTCCAAAACCGGCCTCATTGCAATATGTGGAGGTGGTGGAATGGGTGTATGTGCAATATTCGAGAAATATTGATATAGAAATTAAATAAAATTGAAAATATAATTCATATGAAATATTACGATTACGTAATAGTAGGTAGTGGAATTGCAGGCCTGTATAGTGCTTTGCTTGCTAAAGAACATGGTTCGGTACTTATTATCACCAAGGGACATATCGAAGAATGCAATACCCGTTATGCCCAGGGTGGTATCGCAGCTGCCATTGGTAAAAACGACTCGGCAGATTTGCATTATAGCGATACCATAAATGCTGGTGCCGGCCTCTGTGACCCCGAAGCTGTTCGAATCCTAGTAACCGAAGCACCGGATAGAATTTCAGATCTTATCAGGTATGGTGTTCCCTTTGATACCTTGGAAGGCGAAATCGCATTAACCAAAGAGGCAGCACATTCCGTTCCACGAATATTACATGCAGGTGGTGATGCCACAGGGGAATATATTGAATCGACACTCAGCGAACAGGTCTTAATGTCTCCTATTGACGTTCTTGAATACTGTTTGGTAACCGATATCATAACAGAAAATGGCGAGGTGAAATCGTTAAGAGCAACTGACTTTCGCAGCGGACTTAGTGAAACATACGGATGTAAATTTGTGATACTTGCTACCGGTGGCGCCGGCCGTTTATATAAATATACGACCAATTCTGATACAGCTACTGGTGATGGCATTGCACTTGCCTTTCGTGCTGGTGCAGAAATTACTGATATGGAATTTATCCAGTTTCATCCAACTGCCTTAAGGCTGCCAGGCGTATGGCCTTTTTTAATTACTGAAGCGGTGAGGGGTGAAGGAGGCATACTCCGTAATGTTGAAGGGTATCGCTTTATGCCTGACTACTCACCCCAGGCAGAACTGGCACCGAGAGATGTGGTGGCCCGTAGCATCATTGCTGAGATGAGGAAAACTGGTAGCGACAGGGTGTTTTTGGATGTTACACATTTGCCACCAGTACAAATAACTACCAGATTTCCGCATATATATCGCTTTTGTCTCGATCATGGGCTGGATATTACTAAAGGTTTAATTCCAGTGGCTCCCGCTGCCCATTATCTTATGGGAGGAGTCAAGGTTAATACGTGGGGTGAGACAAATATAAAGGGATTATTTGCTGCAGGTGAAACAGCCTGTACCGGCGTACACGGCGCAAACAGGTTAGCTTCTAACTCCTTACTTGAAGTGGTTGTATTCAGCAAGCGGATAATTGAAAAAAGTATTATTGGGGATACAGGAAGTATGCCAAAAAGTTGTGCAGTTAATTATTATAGTTTGAGTTATGCGCCGGCTGAAGATGAAGTCCCTCCGTTAAATTTACAGAACCTGCAGTCCTTACTATGGGATGATGTTGGCATTATTAGAAGCGGAGAAAGTCTAAAACATGCGGCAGGTATATTATCATACTGGTATAAACATCTTCCTCAGCCTGTTGACCGCCCGTCTTACGAATTGAACGCTATGGTTACCAATGCACGCCTCGTAACCGAGGCAGCTTTGATTAGAGAAGAAAGTCGAGGAGCCCACTATCGAGTAGATTTTCCATATACTCTCCCAGAATGGCAGAGACATACTGTTTTTAAATATAAAACTTAGATATTATTATGATGATTATAAAGAGGTAAGTATTATGTCCAAAAAACCAAACATTGATGAACTTCTTGCAAAAGCGCGTAAACCGGGTGAAGTTGCTATCGAATATCATAAATATTATAAAGGGAAAATGCAGACTATACCTAGATGTATTATACGGGATTTTAATGATTTCGCTATCTGGTATACACCCGGCGTAGCTGAGCCATGTAGGGCTATACAGGCAGACAAAGATCTGGTGTATGAGCTTACAAACAAGTGGAACACCATAGCTGTAATAAGTGACGGTACCAGGGTACTGGGGCTGGGTGATATCGGACCGGAGGCTGGAATGCCGGTAATGGAAGGAAAAGCATTATTGTTTAAATACCTCGGTGGTGTTGATGCTGTTCCTATTTGTCTGGATACTAAAGACCCAGATCAGATTATCCAAGCAGTTAAATGGCTACAACCTTCATTCGGCGGAATCAATTTAGAAGATATTGCTAATCCAAAATGCTTCTATATACTCGATCGATTACGGGCAGAAGCCAATATACCGGTATGGCATGATGATCAGCAGGGTACGGCCGCGGTGACATTAGCAGGCCTTATTAATGCGCTTAAGATCGTCGGTAAAAGCAAAGAAAATGTTACCATGGCTGTTATCGGAAGTGGTGCTGCCAATATAGCTATTCTAAGACTTTTATTTGCTGACGGATTCAAAAAATCAAACACAATTGTTGTTGACAGCAAGTCTATACTTCATCCCGGACGTAAAGACCTTGAAGAAAAGCAGAAGGAAAACCCCTATAAATGGGATCTCTGTTTGACTACCAATCCTGAAAAACGTACCGGTGGTATTGCTGAAGCACTTAAAGGTGTTGACGTTTGCATATCATTATCAAAATCCGGACCGGATGTCATAAAGCCCGAATGGATCAGAAACATGGCCAAAGATGCTATTGTTTTTGCCTGTGCCAATCCTGTTCCAGAAATATGGCCGTGGGATGCTAAAGAAGCCGGTGCCCGAATTGTTGCTACTGGCAGATCCGATTTTCCAAACCAGGTAAATAACTCAATCGGTTTCCCTGCTATCTTTCGGGGCACACTCGATGTAAAAGCCAGAACGATTACCGATGAAATGTGTCTGGCAGCGGCGCATGAACTTGCTCAATGTGCTGAAGATAGGGGCATAAACGAGGAAAATATAGCTCCTACCATGGGAGAATGGGAAGTTTTTATACGGGAAGCTGTTGCTGTTGGAATGAAAGCTCAGGAACAGGGTATAGCACGTATCAAAATTTCTAAAGAAGCGCTTACCCAGCAGGCAACAACAATGATAAAAAATGCCAGGGAATCTGTCCAACTTATGATGAAAAAAGGATTTATTAAAAAATTACCATAAAGCCAGTTGAGGTATGAAGAAATAAAAATGAGAGAGATAAACACAAAGGATATAACAGACGTCATTGCGCGTTTATGTTATGAAGCGAATTATTTTTTACCAGATGATGTTCTCAATGCTCTTAGAATGGCCAGCCAAGCTGAGAAATCTCCGATAGGACGGGAAACTTTACAACAGATAATCGAAAATGCCGAAATGGCTGCAAAAGAACAGATAGCGATCTGTCAGGATTGCGGTGCTACAGTAGTTTATCTTGAAGTGGGTCAGGATGTTCATATAACTGGTGGTTATCTGTATGACGCAGTAAATGAGGGCGTCAGACAAGGGTATGAAAAAGGGTTTCTACGCAAGTCAATGGTAAGCAGGCCCTTTTCTGCACGGCAGAATACAAAAGACAATACGCCCGCGATAATCCATACTGACATTGTGCCGGGCAATAATATTAAAATCACAGTAGTTCCGAAAGGTGGTGGTAGTGAGAATATGAGCCGCCTTTTCATGTTAACTCCATCGGCCGGAAGAAATGGTATCATCGATGCCGTAACCCAGGCGGTTGACGATGCAGGAAGTAATCCTTGTCCGCCTATTATCGTGGGTGTAGGTATCGGAGGTACGGCAGAAAAGGCAATGGAGCTGGCTAAAAAATCTATTTTACGTAAAGTCGGTGAATATAACAGTGATACTGAGGTAGCCGAACTTGAAAGAGAATTATTGAAACGTATTAATAATCTTGGTATCGGGCCTCAGGGATATGGAGGGACTGTAACAGCTCTGTCGGTTAATATCGAAGTTTTTCCAGCACATATAGCCAGCATGCCTGTAGCTATTAATATCCAGTGCCATGCTGCTCGCCATAAGGAGGCCGTTATCTGATTATTTAGAACGGATTGTAATGGATTTCTTCTATTTCCCTTCAAAACATTGTATCAATAAAAAATCGGGATAAGTTAAATGATAAACACAAAGCACGATGTCATTATTATGGGTGCAGGTCTGGCAGGTCTGCGTGCTGCGGTGGAGATTGCGCGCAAAAACCCTGATGCTGATGTTGCGATAATATCTAAAGTTCAGTTGATGAGAGCACACTCTGTGTGTGCTGAGGGGGGAACGGCAGCTGTAATGCAGCCGGAAAACGGTGATAGTATCGAACTCCATGCATGGGATACGGTGCGTGGTTCGGATTTTCTGAGTGATCAAGACGTAGTCATGCGTTTTGTAAGCGAAATACCCGGAGAGATCAGGCTTCTTGACTACTGGGGCATTCCTTGGTCACGTAAAGACGACGGGCGTATAAATCAACGGCCGTTTGGAGGGCATTCTTTTGATCGTGCGACTTTTGCGTCTGATAAAACAGGATTTTTCGAAATGCACACGCTCTATGATACTTTGCAGAAATTCACTAGCATATCCCGTTATGATGAGTGCTTCATACACTCCATTATTATTAAAGACGATATTTTCTGTGGTGTTATTGGATGGGACCTTACGACTGGTGAGCTTCTTGTAATACAGGGCAAGGCATTGATAATTGCTACCGGTGGTGCCTGCCGGATGTACGGATTTACCACCTATTCTTTAACGGCAACCGGTGACGGAATGGCCATGGCCTATCGAGCGGGAATACCGATTAAGGATCTTGAATTTATCCAGTTCCATCCTACGGGTTTGGTGCCTTCGGGCATTCTGATAACTGAAGCGGCAAGGGGAGAAGGCGGTTATCTTTATAATAATCTCGGCGAACGGTTTATGGGAAAATACGCTGCCTCTAAAATGGAGCTTGCTCCCCGGGATATAATTTCCCGTGCCGAAATGACCGAGATTGAGAATGGCCGTGGTTTTAGTGAACCAGCGGGCCTTGATTTCGTCCATCTCGATTTACGGCACCTGGGTGCTGATAAGATCAATGAGCGACTGCCCCTAATTAGAGAAGTGGCTATGCGGTTTGATTTTATAGATCCTATTATCGCTCCCATACCGGTACGTCCCGCCGCTCACTATACAATGGGTGGAATTCACACGGACATCGATGGAAAAACTCCCGTGGAAAATATTTGGGCGGCCGGGGAAGCGGCCTGCGTATCACTTCATGGCGCAAACAGACTGGGTTCAAACTCAACTGCCGAATGTCTGGTGTGGGGTAAAATAACTGGTCAGCAGGCTGCTACTTACGTTTTAAAACGCAGATCATTTATTGAAGTCGATCCTGGCAGCATTAAAGAGGTTGAGTCAGAAGTGCAAGGAAGAATTGATAACAAAGGGAATGAAAATGCATATGTAATTCGTATTGAACTCAACCAAACTATGGATAAAAAAGTCGGTGTATTTCGTGATGAACAGGGGCTTAAAGATGCGCTGGATAAAATACACGAGTTAAAAGAAAAGCTGCTGCATGTAAAGATAAACGATCATAGTCGGATATATAATACAGAATTATTAAATGTGTTCGAGATACAGAACCTGCTTGATTTATCGGAGATAGTTGTTGGAGGGGCTCTCAGACGAAAAGAGTCAAGGGGCGCTCATGCAAGGCGGGATTACAAAGAACGTGACGATGCTCACTGGTTAAAACATACACTGGCCTTTTATTCGGATGCTGGGCCCAAATTTGAATATTTACCCGTTGCAATCAATTTCTGGAAACCAGTAGAGAGGAAATATTAGGAGAGCTCAATGCAGATGAAAAGATTCCGTGAGAATAATCTGGGCATATTCGGCTGGCTCTGGGCTGGGAACTATAGGCTGGAAAGATATCTTTATACTTTACATCGAATTACCGGTCTCGGTCTGATTCTTTTCGGTATATTTCATTTAACCGTAACTACTGTTTTTAGAATCCAGGGTAAAAACGTATGGGACTCTGCTATGAGCTTTCTTGATAACCCCATATTTAAAATCGGCGAATTCCTTGTTCTAATAGCATTTTCATTTCATGCATTAAATGGATTGCGGCTTATTATACATGAGATAGGTTTTGCCTTAGGAAAACCGGTACCTCCCATTTACCCATATACTGATGCAATACGCAGGAACCGGGCTCTTACTTTAATATTGATGGTAATTGCAATGTTGATGATAGTAGCCTTCATCACAAACTCTGTATTGGGAGGCTGGAAATGAAAAACACATATTTACAGCTTGTTCAAATGATAAGTGGAATACTTGCCGGCTTATTATTAGCGGTTCACATAGGTGTCCAAAGACTGGATGTTATACTGGGATTTCTTGGAATATCTGTAAGTAATACTCTATCGTTCAATTCAATGATCGAAAGAGCGAAACAAATTAGCTGGGTTACATTGTATATCATGCTGTTGTTTTTTGCCATGTTACATGCTTCCAATGGCCTTTATAAAATATTAGTCGAGATGAATTTAAGCCGGACATCTCTTCGTTTATCAATCATTTTTATTATATTAGTTGGATTGATATTTTTTATTCTAGGTGCTTATACTCCAATAACTTTGTTTATGAAGTAAGGAGAGATTCCATATGGGTGATAATGATATTAAGACTGTAATATTTACTGTCCAGAGATTTAATCCTGAGAAAGATAAGAATTCCTATTTCCAATCATTCCAAGTCCCTGTCAAAAGAGGGACTACTGTGCTGGAAGGCCTACTCTATATCAGGGAAAATATTGACAGTAGCCTGGCTTTTCGTACTTCGTGCCGGATGGGTATTTGCGGTTCATGTGCAATGTATATCAATGGTTATCCACATCTTGCATGCCATACACAGGTTGAAGAATTCCATTCAGGAAAATTAGTAATTAAACCCCTACCGAATCACAAAATCATAAAAGATCTTGTACCGTCGTTGAGTGAATTTTTTGAAAAGCATAAAGAAGTTCATCCCTATATTATCAGACATGATTCCGTAGAGATTGAAGAACGACAAGGAGAGTTTCTACAAAAGCCCGAAGAACTATCTGCGTTTCTTCAATTTTCTTATTGCATAAAATGCGGTATTTGTGTTGCTGCCTGCCCTACAGCAGCTAGCGATATTAAATTTTTGGGGCCTCAGGCACTCAGCCAGGTTTATCGATATTGTGCTGATAATAGAGACGAAGGTCTGGAGGAACGGCTCAGCATAGTCGAAAAAGATCACGGCATATGGAATTGTCACTTTGCGTCTGCGTGTTCAGAGGCCTGTCCTAAAGGAGTAGATCCCGCATTTGCTATACAGTTACTCAGACGCAGGTTGCTAATGTACAGTATGCATCTTGGAATACAAACCCAGAGAACCAAATTTGCGGATAAACCCGATACTGTAAAGGGGAAAATAGAAGTTCCTCAGTATACTGCTAAATAAAACATTATAAAGGTGTAGTTGACTATGGAAATTATAAAAATTAATACTCCACTATCAGATGAGGTTGTTGAAAAATTAAAAGCTGGAGACCAGGTGTATATTACCGGCGTTATATACACAGCCAGGGATGCCGCGCATAAAAGGATGGTAGAGGCTCTGGATAAAGGAGAAAAACTGCCTTTTGATATAAGAAACCAGATAATTTATTACATGGGGCCATCACCGGCCAAACCGGGCTATGTAATAGGAGCCGCAGGCCCAACCACCAGTGGGAGGATGGATGTATATTCACCTCGGTTAATGGCAGAAGGGATGAAGGGAATGATTGGGAAAGGTGATCGCAGTGAAATAGTCAAGGATGCCATTAAAAAATATAAGACTGTTTATTTTGCTGCTATAGGTGGTGCAGGTGCACTTATTTCTAAATGCATTAAAAAAGCCGAGGTAATTGCTTACGACGATTTGGGAGCTGAGGCTATTCGTCGTCTGGAAGTGGCAGATTTCCCCGTTACTGTAATAAATGATATTTACGGTGGAGATCTTTATCAAGAAGGCAAGGCAATGTACCGGAGAATTACATGAAAATTCACGAATATCAGGCCAAGTCTATTCTGGCTTCGTATAATATCCCGACGCCTACTGGCAGATTGGCTCAAACAATTGACGACGTACGACGAATTGCCGAAGAGATTGGCAAGCCGGTTGTGATTAAAGCGCAAGTTTATGCTGGAGGAAGAGGTAAAGCGGGAGGCATTAAATTTGCCAGCAGCCCAGTCGATGCTGTAAAAATCGCAACTTCTATGCTTGATAGAACGCTTATTACGCACCAGACATCTTCTGCGGGCACAATTGTTAGAAAAGTATTGATAGAAGAAGCTGTACCGATAGTAGGTGAAATTTATATAAGTATTGTCATTGATACAAGCAAGCGTTTGCCGGTAATAATGACAAGCTCAGCAGGCGGAATGGATATTGAAGATATAGCCGAAAATTCACCCGAAAAGATAATCATGGCATATGTAGATCCTGCAGTTGGTTTTCAGCCGTATATCGGTCGTAAATTGGCTTATGGGATAGGTTTAAGTGGAGATCTGATAAAAGAGTTTGGTGCTATCATTGCGGCTTTATTCAAATTATTCATGGAAAACGACTGCTCGCTGGCTGAGATTAACCCCTTGGCTGTTACAAAAGATGGGAGACTAATCGCACTTGATGCCAAGCTAAATTTTGACGACAATGCCCTATTTAGACACGATAGCATCCGTAATTTGCACGATCCCGAACAAGATGACCAGTTCGAAAAAATTGCCTCAGAACTTGGAATTAAAAATTATGTCAAATTAGATGGGAATATCGGCTGCGCTGTTAATGGTGCTGGCCTGGCTATGGCTGCCCTTGATATGATCAAATATGCAGGAGGCAGAGCCGCTAACTTTCTCGATATCGGAACTGTAAATAATCCACAGATACTGATAAACGCATTTAAAATCTTTATGTCAGACCCAAATGTAAAGTCTATTCTGATAAATATTTTTGGTGGCATGGCTCGCGCAGACATCATCGCTCGTGGCATCATCGATGCCTACAAGCAGATTGATATAAAAGTTCCGGTAGTTATTAGGCTGGCGGGTACAAATGCTTTGGAAGGTAAACAAATGCTCATGCAAGCGGGTATAAATTATATCGATGCTACGGATTTTTACGATGCTGCGATTAAAGCTGTATCTGCTGCAAATAACTGAGGAAAGATAAGATAATGACGCTGGGGAGATCAACTTGAGCATTTTAATTGATGAGAATACCAGATTAATAGTTCAGGGAATTACCGGTGCTGAAGGAAGTTTTCATACTAGACGCTGTATTGAGTATGGAACAAATGTTGTTGCAGGCGTAACTCCAGGAAAAGGCGGGATGAAAGTTGATGGAATACCTGTATTTAATACTATGGACACTGCCGTTTCTGAAACAGGCGCCAATACAAGCATTATCTTTGTTCCACCTGCTGCAGCAGCCGATTCTATACTGGAGGCGGCTGAAACCAATATTCCACTGATAATATGTATTACCGAAGGAATCCCTGTAAAAGACATGATTCTGGTGCATCGCTACTTGAGGGAGAAATCAACACGTCTTATAGGACCAAACTGCCCCGGTGTGATATCTCCGGGAAAATGTAAGGCTGGTATTATGGCAGGTGAAATCCACATACCGGGCTCTATAGGAGTTGTTTCTCGAAGTGGTACACTTACCTATGAGGCTGTATCACAGCTTACAGCCCTGGGCATCGGTCAATCTACATGCGTTGGTATAGGCGGTGATCCGTTGCCAGGCACAACTTTTGCAGATATATTGAAATTATTTCAGCAGGATGAAGAAACCGCTGCTATTGTGCTAATAGGAGAGATAGGTGGAACAATAGAGCAGGAGGCTGCTGCTTTTATTAAAACCAACGTTAATAAACCCATAATTGCTTTTATTGCGGGTAGAGAAGCTCCACCTGGAAAACGCATGGGTCATGCGGGGGCAATTATTAGCGGTAGTTCGGGGACAGCTGAGAATAAAGTTTCAGCTTTATCCCAAAGCGGCGCTTTTATCGTTAAAAACCCTTCAGAAATAGGTTTAACAGTGAAGAGGATAATTGAACGATATATTAAAGCATGACTAATCTCGATCTTTCAAGTTTTTAAGACGATATTCATGATAGGTTATATATTTGGATATAGCATTTGCTGCACGTGAAATAGACGGATAAACAGGAAGCCCCATATTAACAAATTTATGTGCCACCTCATCTTCCAGGACTCGTGATTTTGGATCAGTACAATAGTGTAATACAATAGCCAATGGCTTTTTAATTATATCTACTAATTCCGATACTGTTTCAACAAAAGGCTGTAATGGAATAGTTCTGCTAACCATGGCCCATATATCGAATCCAAAATGCAGAATGATTATATCGATATCATTCGAGTCCGCGATTGCTTTAATAGCACGAATATGATTTTTTACTCCCCCGAATGGTGGCGAGTCTACGGGATTTCTAAACATACTGCCAGCTTCAGTCCCATATATGGAATTAAGCTGTTTTCGAACTTCCGGATTTAACATTGGCAAAAACAGGCCGGCATTTGTAATATCATCGGCTGCCTGCACGCCTACTCCGCCGCCGGTGCCAATAACTACTGCATTTCTTCCATGGGGGACCGGCATTTTTGTAAAGGCAACAATTACATCAACCAGCTCGTCCATACCTTCAACAAGAATGGCACCCGTTTGTTTAATAAAACTTCGCCAGATTTTTGCTGATCCCGCCATAGCACTTGTATGTGAAGTACATGTCCTAGCCCCAGTTTCCGTATTGCCTCCTTTGTTGATTATGACTGGTTTAGTCTTGAGTGCTTTCTTAACAGCATATTTGAAGCGCTGTCCCTCCTTAAGCCCTTCGATGTACATTGCCACCAATCTGGTTTCATCATCATCTGCAAAATACTCAAGATAGTCGCTCTCATTTAGATCAGTTGCATTTCCGTAGCTTATAGCCTTACTGAAATATACACCCCTTTCTGCACATTGCCGGATTGCATATATCGTGTTTCCACCGCTTTGTGAAACAAGCCCCAGTTGTCCGGATGTCTTCGGGAATCCCTTCTGATCAGGATATTCTGCGGCAAATGTCATTCCTGTAGCCGGACAATATGTTCCCATGCAATTTGGTCCAATTAAACGCACACCACCACTGCGAGCAATCTTTACAATTTCATTTTCCAGCTCAAGCCCTATATGATCCTCTATCTCACTATAACCAGAGGTAAATAGATGGACAATTTTTACTTTTTTAACCACACAGTCTGTTATCAACTGGGGGGTATATCTGGCGGGGATAGCCGATACAACATAATCCACATTATTCGGAATATCTTTTATATTTTTATAAACTTTTAAGCCGAAAATCTCGCCTCCAGCAGGATGCAGCGGGTAAATGTCGCCTTTATAACCGAAGTCCTTGAGACTGTTAACAAAAGCCTGTGCAATGTTAGGCCTTGCTAAATCAGGAGATACGCCGGCTATGGCTATCGATCTCGGATTAAATATATAGTCAAGTACCGATGCAGTCATAAATGCCTCCTTGTTATTCAGGCTGTAAATTTGTTGATTTTATAATGCCGCCCAATACAAATCAAGCTTATAGCTATTCTATTGATACTTTATAATGTAATCATTTATACTAATTCATATGGTTTTAAAATTAAAAATAAATATTATCGGTCGGGTTGAAAATAAGATAAATATCTCTGATAAATTTCAAGCGGAAAATGTCGTTTCTCGTATTATTATTGATAATAAATATAATGAGGCTCTCGATGGCATCGAGGAATTTTCTCATCTAATGATAATTTTCTGGCTTGACCGTGTAAAAGATGAGGATCGAAGAGTGCTTAAAGTTCATCCAAAAGGTAACCCTTCTAATCCCCTTACAGGCGTTTTTGCTACGCATAGCCCATTACGTCCAAATCCTGTTGGGGTTACCGTGGTACAACTTTTAAAGCGGGATAAGAATATAATTACGGTAAAAGGTCTTGATGCTATAAATGGTACACCTATCTTGGATATTAAATGTTATATTCCTATTAAGGATATTGACCGCAGAGCTAAAGTGCCAGATTGGGTGTGTACAAGGTAGATTATTTACCTACAACAGCTTGACATTAATCCATCATAATAATTAATATAATTTTACTGCGGGTGTAACTCAGCGGCAGAGTGTTTGCTTCCCAAGCAAAACGTCGAGGGTTCGAATCCCTTCACCCGCTCCAACTTTGTAAATTGCGGTGCTTCCAGATTACTTAATTGTCCTGGCCCATACTTTAAATAGAGGTCTATTATCCGGGAAATTATCCTCATTATACCAGCGGATAGTGCCGGTAAGCATAAAATCAATCTCTTTGCCTGAGTGTCTCTTAAATTTAATTCTATAGGCTATGATATAACCTTTTTTACCTATTGCGTCAAGAAATTGGATTCCATCCAGAGGATTTACACATAAATCTGTGATATTCATGCCGAAAAATTCTTCAATAGTATATCCCAGTATATCGAGTAGTGTTTGATTACCATCAATGAGACTGCCCTGACATGTACATAAAAATATATGCTCATTTATGTGTTTGCAGGATAATTTCTTTTGATAGTTATTATCAAAATTAGATTTAGCTATATTTTCAATTTGTTCAGTTCCCTCAAGCCGCAGTATATGCTCACGTATTTTTATTATTTCTCCTATGTCTCTGTTGATTTGTTTAGTTAAATCTATCATTGTTTTCTCCTCCAACAAAAACCGTCAATTAGCCTTCATACTCCTACACCCCGATAATAATATAGATACACACAACTTAATATCACCCTTTGGTACTTTTCCTGCTGGTACTTTGTAGCTACGGTTTATTGCCCGTAACGGCAGCAATTTGCTTGAAAGAAGCGTAAATACTATGCTATATTTCATGCGGGGAAAGTTTGGTTATTTCGATATTTTGTGGAGGGATCGCATAGTGGTCTAGTGCGGCCGCCTGCTAAGCGGTTGCCCCGGGAAACTGGGGTCAAGGGTTCGAATCCCTTTCCCTCCGCCATGAATAAATTCATTTACACTGAATATTTGCTTTTTACCATACCTTTTCACATATTACATTTGTTCATCGACGGTCACAAAAAATGAAAATAAACCAGGTACTATTATGAATTATTACATCTGGACGATGGGATGCCAGATGAATAAAGCAGAATCATCTGACATTGAAAATTGCTTTAAGACTTTGAAAATGAGCCGTATTAATAGAATAAATATGGCTGATGTTGTTGTTTTAAATACCTGTGTTGTGCGCCAACATGCAGAAAATAAAGTTCTGGGAATGCTCGGCTACCTTAAGGGTGTAAAGAAAGATAATCCGGTTATGCGGATCATCGTAACCGGCTGTTTTGTACATGACGAAATGGCACTATTAAAAAAATTGTTTCCTCATATCGATCTATTTTTCAAACCGGGGGAAATCGATAAATTAAAGGAATGGTTGTTCAGTGAATACGTTGCACACCCTGGGGAAATCAACGATATTCAACCGAAAAATGTTCCTGTTAGCGTTTATTTGCCGATTATTCAGGGGTGCAATAATTTTTGCTCTTATTGTATAGTTCCTTACAGAAGAGGACGAGAGAGAAGCAGGAAATTATCGGAAATACTGGAACAGGCGGAAAGGTTAGTCGGAGCCGGGGCGCGGGAAATAGTGCTCGTTGGTCAGAATGTTAATGCCTATGGAAAAGATATAGAAGAAAAACCGGATCTAAGTAAATTACTTACTCAATTAAATGGAATTGATGGCTTGAAACGTATAAGATTTCTAACTAATCACCCAAAGGACATGAAATCTGACCTGATTGAGGCAATTGCTTCCCTGAACAAGGTATGCCATCATTTATGTTTGCCACTCCAATCAGGAGATGATCATATTTTGTATTTGATGAACAGGTCATATTCATATTCAGAATATAAATCACTTATCTATGATATTAGAACTGTTGTTCCGGATATTGCAATCAGCACAGATGTTATTGTGGGTTTTCCGGGTGAAACAGATGGCGAGTTTTTTAACACCTATCATGCTCTGAAGGAACTTAGATTCGATGCTGTGCATGTTGCAAGTTATTCAACACGTCCAGGTACCCGAGCCAGCATTGAGTTTACCGATGATATCGATGAAAGTGTTAAAAGACAAAGGCTTCATGCAATAGAAGCACTTCAATATGAAATTCTCCTTGAAATTAACACAAATCTGATTGGTAAGGATCTTGAAGTGCTTGTAGAAGGTAAAAAGGATCACAACTGGTTCGGCAGAACGTATAACGATAAAATCGTATTCTTTCCATTTGATGGAGATATCACGGGTAAACTGGTTACTGTACGGGTTGAGTCCGCAACTCCATGGGCGTTAAAAGGAACTGCCATAGAAATCGATAATTAATTTCTTAAAGCTGTATTGGACAAACAGGCTATAAAATTAAATATGCAGGACAATGTCTCTTTAGCTTTGAGGTCTCGTATCTTTAATTACGATCGAAAGTATTAGTGAAAGCGAAAGCAGACAGACCAGTAATAATAAGGATGCTGTAAATTGACCTGTGACAGCCCTCAATTCTTCCATACCCACAACCAGAAGAACAGCGGCTACGTTTCCCAATAATTGGAGATATCCAACTGATATGCCCGCATATTCCGGACCCGTTATTTCAGCCGACATGGTTAGCATTATCGGAAGAGCTGCAATGAGAAAGAAACCGAGGAATAAACCGTTTACGAGGTTGGCATAATAGCTTTGAGCGAATATTAGCAATAGTATACATATTGCGCCTACAAAGGATGCTGTTATAATAAATGGCTTTCTTCTTTTTATCCTATCTGAAATAACCGGTATGGCAATACAACCTGCCATGCCACTTAATATCAATAAACCTGATATGGTACCTGCGTCAGTCATGGATATTTTATGTAGTTCATAAAGGATCTTCTCAAGCCACGTAGCAAGACCATTAAAGACCCCTATTCCAGCCATTGCTATAAAACCAAGGATTACAAAATCCCTGATTTTTAATATATGTTTGAGGCATCCCCAGCTTGAAATTGTGGCGGCCTCATCGTATTTCCTGGTTGGCGTGGGAGGATAGGGCTTTACAAACATAATAAATGCCAGTGCAATGGACGCTCCTAAGAGCCCATAAATAAGCAGCATAAGCTCATATCCAATACTTTGTACCAGAAACGGTGTTAATCCTAATGCAATCATCATTCCTATAAATAGGGCAAGTGAACCAAGACCCACTGCTGTAGCTTCTTCTTTCGGTGAAAACCAAGTTATCGCTAATTTTGTCACGCCATTTAAAACAAATGGCTGACCTATCGAAATTCCTATCTGCGAAAGTAGCAAAACCCAGTAGGACACGGGATTAATCAATCTTATAAGGGCGAAAAACCCGGTGAATATTGCACCTATACCTATTCCATATTTAAACCCCTTCTTATCTATAAGCATCCCTGCAGGTATTGTTAGCAATACTTGAATAACAGGAAATATCAATGTAAACCACATTACATCACCGGCGGTTATCTGAAGGCGTTTCTCCATATAAGTTTCAATAGCAGCGAAATTGAGCCAGTAAAGCTGTGTTAGAGCGGCTAAAGACATATAAATAACAAGAACCACCCACCTGTACCTGTATATCCGATATTCCTGCAACTTACCCCTCACAATTAAAATTAATTATCTGATTTTACCGGTAAATCTTCGGACATATAAATAGAAAACAAAAATTCATACAAGTTGAATTATAGCAAAGCTGTCAATATCTGATATTAATATGCTGCCCAATATTTTTAGTCAGCCCTCATTTTTATAGTGTTTTATAGTGAAAAACTTCCAACGATATATCGGGGTATCAATTGCAAATTCGTATATAGATGTTAACAATAAAGGCATTTAAATATTCTTGACGTTATATCCTGTAGAATTCTATACTTTTGATCACCGGGGTGTAGCGCAGCGGTTAGCGCGCATGGTTTGGGACCATGAGGTCGGTGGTTCAAATCCACTCACCCCGACTTGTGTATAGTTCAGGTCCAGAAATATACTACTTGGTCAATGCATAAAAATTATGCCATTGCTCGAATGTTGTTATTGAGGCAAATGATTTAACCCACTTGATAATGGCATCAATTTTTTGTAATTTGGCATAATCGGGATTACCACTCGTATCTACGAAAGCTGTGGGATGCAGACTCACCACGGCTACACCAAGTGAAGAAAGTTCGCTGCACAGCATATAACCAAATGTGTCATCGGTTATTGTGGTAGAAAGAGCATTGTAATAATTGCAATAATTATTGACCTTGGTTAATTTGCTTATATCAAAAGGTTCTGTAAATCTTTGAGTGATATTGTCCCAGGCACAAACATCAGAGGCAGTTGGGAGCCTGTACAAACCGAAAGGCGTTTTTTTACCTTCATAGTCAACCATCACGTTTGACGGGTGAGGTTCGATTGCAACCTGCGTTGAAAATATCTTAAATCCAGTTTCCACTACTGCCTGATACCCAGACTTATCATAAAAATCCGTTGGAACAGTAATGGCAACTGGCTCTACACCATAGTATGCAAGAAAACTGTCACGAGATCTTAGTAATTTAGATTTGATTTCCTCAAAAGTAAGATTTGATTTTGTAGTATCCAATTGATAGTAAGTCCAATCGAAACCATGAAGGCTAATGCCAACTGCTCCTTCTTCAAAATACTTTTTCAGCCAGGGTAATTCGTAGGAATCGATTCCATTTGCATTTGATATAACTCCACAATCCACAGGTACTCCGTTTTCTTTAAACATTTCGATCAGAGCTTTGTCGATGTCCTCATACCAGTTTTTACACACATCATCAAGTCTGAAAATAACAGCAGGGCCGCCGTTATATGCAGGCAGTACCCTCGATTTATTTTGAGTTATACCAATATATTTTGATGAATAACGGCTCCAGCCGCTGAATGTTACGATTTCACCGTAATTTTTACTTCTATTGACAAGATCTGCAAGTTGTTGAATCTTTATGATATTAATTTTGCCTTCGCTGTCAACAAAATCGTCCGGTTCGATAGATATAACCGCAACGCCAATGATGTTTAAACCAATATTTATATCATTCAAAATATTTTCATTAACATCTCTATTGGTCGTTGTCGCTGAAATTTCAAGAGGGTTAGTTGCTGGATAGTTTGCTGCACTGATTATAGGGAGCCTGTATAAACCCTCTTGATCCACTTTGCCAGCCCAATTTAACGGCTTTCTCGATGGTACAAAAACAGCAGATTGTTTGCAGGAGATAATTTTAAAACCGGTCTCCTGCAATAATTTATAGTTATATTCATTAAATAATTCGTACGGAAAAATACATGAAACTGGGCGATAGCCAAAGTATTGATTGATAAAATTAGAATAATTTTCAATAAATTCTTTCAATGTATTATAAGCAGCACTTTCATTTGGTGCATCAATATCCAGCCAGTTGATATCATTGCCGTCCAGACTTATATCGATGAGCCCCGAATCAGAATATGGAATAAGAAAATTGTAACCTGATTCATTTTTAAGGATATAATATGGATGAAGAGCGACATCTACAGGTACACCACTCTCAGCAAAAACTCTTATTATTCTATCGATAATATCCTTAAATTTATTTTCCTGTATTTCATTTATTACGTAAATGACAGCAGGCCGGTTACCGCTGTAAGTAACAGTATTGATAGGTCTTGTGTGTTTCTGTAAATCGTACTGTATACCTGATTGTTTCTGATGGATTGTTGAATTGCAATTACAACCCGCAATCATTAATGGCAGGATTATAATAATAGATAAAATAAAATATCGACAGGCCATTTTCAGAATAAACAAATAATAAATCTAAGATATTATTAAGGTCAACAGAGTTATATTAGAACCGCCGGGCTAGTGGATGTCAATAATAAGTTCAGAAGATATAATAATAATTATTATTTATCTAAACCGCTATTGGATAGAAAACGCTGGTAAAATTCGGACAGATCTTTATCTTTTAAGGTTTTCCCGGCTTCTGTGAGTGTTGTTCGTAAAGCATTCTTCTGTATTGCCGCAATATCGGGCACCAGATTATAAAGTTCGGCTTTATCTGGATCAGTCGTGCTTATACTTTCGAGGTTATATGAATTAATCAGTTTCCTGGAAAATTGCCCGATTTCAGGATCTTTAACTTCGGAAGCGGCTTTATTTAGTGGATTTGTTAAGGCCTGATAATACGATTTAATAAAGTCAGAGGGTGCAGTAATTGATTGTGAGCTGTCCGCATTAATTATTGAAGGTATTGCCATCGACATTCCCACCAAAATAATGGCGGATAATGCCATAAACCCCAGCCATACCAACAAACGTTTCATTATATATGAACCATTCATATGCAATAGCAAATAAGTACCAGTACTTTAGTACTATTATTTTAAGTATGAGCCTATTGGCTCAAATTGTCAAGCCAACAGGCTCACAATTTTGATCTATACAGCTCTTGTTTGTTGGTGCGGATATTTAAAATAAGAATGAAAAAGCCAATAATCATGCAATTTATTATCTATTTGACAAGCTTTATCTTATAATATTTAGTCAATTTATACGCACATCTAGGAGATGGTAATGTCAAATAATCTTCTTGAGGAATTCAAACCGCTATTCTATCCCAGATCAATTGCTTTTTTCGGTGTTTCACAAAGAAGTAACAGCGCTGGAAACCAGTTCTTACGCGTATTTCAAATATTTGGGTATGATGGAAAAATTTATCCTGTGCATCCAACTGCTAATGAAATATGCGGTTTAAAAGCATTTCCCAACGTTAAGGCCATACCTGATACCGTTGACATGGCAATCATCTCTGCTCCTGCTCATACGGTTCCCCAGATCATCTCTGATTGCGTCGAAAAAGGTATTCCTGCTGCGGAGATATTTTCAGCGGGTTTCCGCGAGGTAGGCGATGCTGGTCGTAAATTGGAGGAAGCTATAATTAAAATTGCAAAAGGAAAAATCCGAATCGTAGGACCTAATTGCTTTGGCGTGTACTCACCTAAAGGGGGTCTTACACTGTTACCCGGAGCAACGTACCCTAAAAAAAGTGGAAATATAGGAATCATATCTCAAAGTGGCGGCTGGGTAACCGATCTTATCTGGAGCTCTGACGCTTTCAACATCTTTTTCAGTAAAGTGGTCAGTTATGGGAACGGAATTGACGTAGATGAGATTTCATTAATGGAGTACTTCAAATATGATTCTGAAACCGATATTATTGGAGCGTATCTGGAAGGTGTAAAAGACGGAAGACTTTTTATAAAAATTGTGAGAAGCCTGTTGGGTAAAAAACCGGTTATAATCTGGAAAGGAGGCCTTTCAGAGACAGGAAAACGTGCGGTTAGCAGCCATACAGGTTCAATAGCAGGTAACAAAGAAGTGTGGGAAGCTTTTTTCAAACAATCAGGTGCCGTAAAAGTACACGATTTTGAAGAGCTGCTTGATACTATCGCTATTTTTAAATACATTCCGCCGGCAAATTACAGGAAGCTGGCGATAATTGGTGGTGGTGGTGGTGTAGGAGTATCCGCCAGCGACATTTGTGAAAAATACGGCATGAAGATCCCTCATGCTACCGATTCCATTCAAAAAGAAATTTCAGAGTTCTTGCCACAGCAGGGCACAAGTAATAAGAATCCTTTTGATATAGGCGCACCCTCCGCTCCTTCAAGCATATTAAGAAACGTGCTCGAAATCGCCTGTAAATGGGATAACATAGATGCCATTATCGTAAACCGCATGTTCTTTTACGGGATGAAAGAATTAATGAATGAAGATGTGCCCGAACAGAATAAGAGAGTGGATACAATAATAGAATTCAAACAAAGATCTAATACCAAACCGGTAATCGTTGTACTTGAGGATTTGGCATACGGACAGAATCGCATTGGGATAGAAATATCAAGAAGACAGGTCAGAGATAAATTATTGCATGCAGGAATATATGTGGTACCTTCAATGTTAAGGGCGATAAGAGCCCTATCAAATTTGAGCTCATACTGGGAAAAAGTTTAGGAACTCTTTCAAATACTCATAGAGTTCTTATTACCGCAACAACCCTGCCCTGAATTTCTATATTGTCTGAAGTTGTAAATATAGGTTTCATCTGGCTGTTAGCAGGTTGAAGACGTATGCGACTACCCTCATAATAAAATCTTTTTAGCGTCACTTCTTCTTCGCGTTTCAACCACGCCGCAACCATATCGCCATTATTTACATCCTTAACCTGCTCCATTAATACTATATCACCATCATCAATAAGAGCATCAATCATCGACTGGCCACTCACTTTCAGAGCAAATACCTCTTTCCCCTTCGTAATTTCAGAGGACAATTCGAGAGTATCTGTCGCGTCATTGCGCCAAGATTCAGATGATAGAACCGGTATCGGCAAACCGGCAGCAATTTTACCCAGGATAGGTACACGTATTGTATTTTTTCTATCGGGTAGTTGGATGCTTCTAAATACTTTCGAATCACGTTCTATCTGATGCTCGTTTTCCAGAACTTTCAAATGATGCTGCACAACAGCAGTAGAACTCAAATCGCAGCCCCTCATAATATCTCGAACTGTGGGCGCATAACCCCGTTCATCATAAAAATCTCTTATATATTCTATAATACGCTGTCGTGTTTGATTTACACCAGGTTTTCTCATATAACATCCGTAACGTTGCACATTTGTATTAAGAACAAGTGTACAACATTTAATTATAAATTGTCAAGCAGTATAGTAAAAATTAAAAATAACAACAGGTGTTAATAATGAAAGAGCGCTTATTAGCGATTTTATCTGCAGTTGGGACACAGATCAAAAATGTTATCCGGCAAATCCCATTTTTTAATTATGTAATTAAGCTGAGCCTCGGGAGCCCAGGGGATGCCGCACTTGGAACATCTCTTAAGTTTAAACTCTACTTTCCAGTTATATATACGACGTATACCGTTTCTATCTTCCATTTTTATGGCGTTGGTAGGACAGACATAATAACATGAACCGCAACCTATGCAGGCCTTCGCTTTTTCGAGAAAGGGAGGAGCCGGTTCCTTGGATATTCCACGATTAACCAGACTTATAGCGCTTACTCCGACTATCTGCTCGCATGCACGCACACACAAACCACAAACAATACAGTCATTTTTCTCCCAGTATTTTTCTCTAAAAGGTGGCCTTTCAATGCTGTATTCGGCCGCCAGATCTTTTATTACCCTGTTTTCTGAACAACGTGTCAATAATAAGCTCAGAAGCATTTTACGGTTTCGTATAACACGCTCAGTATCGGTTTTGATTATTAAACCTTCTTCAACCGGATATAAACAGGAAGTCACTATCCTATTTCGCGATCCTTTTTCTAATTCCACAATGCATAATCGGCAGGCTCCATATGGTTCAATCGCTTCATTGTCACAAAGAGTGGGTATCTTAATTCCCAATTTTCGTGCTGCCTGAAGTATTGTTATACCCTTCTCAACCTGAAAGCTAACATTATTTATGATTATGTTGACGATTTCACTCAATGCCTACAGCTCCCATTTTACAGATATCGTAACAAGTTCTGCATTTAATGCATTTAGACTGGTCAAGAACAACAGGTTTCTTTTTCCCCATAAACTTGATGGCACCCGTTGGACAGGTTTTAACACATAAGCCGCACCCGGGGCATTTTTCATCGATTATAAAAAAGCGAATTAACTGTTTACATACTCCTGCCGGACATTTCTTATCTATAATATGCGCTTTATATTCATCGAGGAAATACTCGATAGTTGTCAAAACAGGGTTAGGAGCAGAACTGCCCAGGGCGCATAAAGAGCTGTCCTTTAGATGATTTGACAGTTCTTTAAGCAAATCTATATCACTTTCCTGGCCATTGCCCTCACAAATATCATTTAAAATCTGCCGCATTCTTCTGATCCCCTCGCGACAGGGAACGCATTTACCACATGATTCTTCTTCCAGAAAGGTCAAAAAGTAACGGGCAACATCAACCATGCAGTTGTCCTCATCCATTACAATCATACCACCCGATCCCATCATAGAACCGGCTTTCGTTAATTCATCAAAATTAACCGGTAAGTCCAAAAGTCTTTCAGGTATGCAACCGCCTGAGGGACCACCGGTCTGAACAGCTTTAAATTTTTTGTTATTTCTTATGCCGCCGCCGATATTAAATATTATGTCACGTAACTTCATCCCGAGTGGAACTTCAACCAATCCTGTATTATTTACCTTTCCTGTCAGAGAGAATATCTTTGTCCCCGTATTGCCTTTTGTACCTATGGAGGCAAACCATTCAGGTCCATTATTAATAATGAGGGGAATATTTGCCCATGTTTCTACGTTGTTCAAATCACTGGGCCTATCCCATAATCCACGTTCAACGGTGTGTATATATTTAGCCCGTGGTTCACCGGGTTTACCCTCAAGCGAAGCCATTAAAGCTGTCGATTCTCCACAGACAAATGCCCCACCACCGCGGTTAATTCGAACATTAAAATTAAATCCGGAACCGAGTATATTATCACCTAAAAGACCGATTTTCCTGGCTTCATCTATGGCTACCGTAATATGTTTCAAAGCTAGCGGATATTCATTGCGGACATAAATATATCCTTGATGTGAACCTATTGCATAGGCTCCGATAATCAACCCTTCAAGTACACAGTGCGGATTCCCGGTCAATAAACCTTCATTGGCATATGCTCCTGGATCACCTTCATCCGCATTGACTATAACATATTTAATATCGCCAGGCGCTTTTTTGCAGGATTCCCATTTCGCGCCGGTGGGAAAACCGGCACCCCCTCTTCCTCTAAGGCCCGATTGTTTTACCATATCGATAATTTGCTCGGGGCTCAGGTCAAATAAAGCCTTAGCCAAGGCAGAATATCCACCAATAGCTATATAATCTTCTATATTAGTCGGATCGATTTTGATATTGTTACCTAGAAGTATACGATTCTGATGTTTGTAAAAACCAACCTCGGATAATTTTTCAATAGCTCCTTTATATTCAGGATCCTTAAACAGTAACCTGTCCAGAACCTGATTGTTCAGCACAGTTTTATCTATTATCTCCGGTACATCTTCCGTTCGAATCTTCTGGTAAAAAATATTACCCGGTTCAATAACCGCTACCGGGCCCCTCTCGCAAAAGCCATGGCAGCCGGTAATTCTAAAATCAACCTTATCAAATATCCCTCTTTTTTCTATTTCCGATTTAAATGCCTGCACAACGGGGTTGCTCCCATAAGGACGGCAGGCGGTACCATTACAAACAGAGATTTTCACCTTGCCATTATTTGCTTTTCTACCAAGCTCAATTTGTAGCTTTTTTAATTCTTCGGGTGATCTAATTTTTCTCGGCATTTTACAAATTCAACATCATTGAATATTTTTAAGCATTGGCTCTACTTTATCATTTGTCATATGTCCGAAGTATTCATCATCTATTTTTACAACCGGACCTGTAGCACAGCATCCCATACAATTAACCGATTCGAGTGTGAACTTCCGGTCTGCCGTGGTTTCACCCCGTTTAATCTGCAACTGTCTTTCTAACGATTCTAGTATTAAATCCGCGCCCCTAACATGACAGGCAGTTCCCAAACATACATTAATAATATGTTTGCCGCGTTCTTTAAGGCTGAATGCTTTAAAGAACGTTGCCATACTATATATTTGGCTGAGCGGAATGTCGAGTTTTTTGCTTAATTTCTCAAGTTCTTTACGGGGTAAATAATTGTACTCCGCCTGTAGATCCTGCAGAATTGATACAAGCTGGCTTTTATCTTTATTGTATTTTTTAATTATCTGTGAAATTTTATCATTCATTTTTTTGTCGAACCGGATGAAAGCTTTTTTAGTTTTGCATATTCTTGATTAACTCTATCCTGAATATCGGCGATATTTTCCTTAGTTAGATGGCGAAATCTTCCCTGTGCCATTAAGTAATCTTCAACAGGCCTCAATTTTGGATATTCAATACTCAGCTTATATTGCCCGTTTTCTATTTCATACAAAGGGAAAAAGCCTGTTTCTACAGCTAACCTGCCAACTTTAACACTCAAATTTGAAGGGCATCGCCAGCCAGTCGGGCATACAGATAGAATGTGTATATATGAAGGACCCTTAACTCTCTTTGCCTTTTCGATTTTCTGCATAATATCAAAAGGATAACTCGAGCAAGAAGTCGCTACATAGGGTATATTATGGGCCGCAGCTATAGCAGCCATATTCTTCTTCCATGTATGCTGACCTATACTTAACTTACCGGAAGGTGCCGTTGTTGTTGATGCTCCAAAAGGAGTCTCGCTTGAACGCTGGATACCCGTGTTCATGTATGCCTCGTTATCAAAACATACATAAATAAAATCATGCCATCTTTCAAGCGCACCTGATAAGGCCTGCAAACCAATATCAGCTGTACCCCCATCACCACCCATTGCTACCACTTTTACCTCTTTCTGATAGCCGTGCTTGCGCTTTAAGGCTTTAATTCCAGACTCAATACCAGATGCTACAGCCGCTGCATTTTCAAAAAGCGTGTGTATCCAGGGAACTTCCCAGGCAGATTGCGGCAGCGGCGAAGATATTATTTCCATACAACCAGTAGCATTGGATATAATTGTATTTCTTCCCAGAGCTTTACATACATAGCGCACTGCCAGTACTTCCCCACAGCCTGAACAAGCACGGTGGCCGGAAGCGATATATTCGCTGCCGGTTACTAATCTGGGTACATAAATGCTCAGCGTTTCCACTATTCCCGCACTCCAAACATGATCATTTGCTCAGTTTTACCTACCTTAATCTTTTCCAGTCCGATATCAATAATTGATTTAAAATCTTCCGGTGAAATATCCCTTCCTCCGAGGCCACCAATAACACTGATAATATTCGGCTTTTTATTCCGTGTATACATAGCAGATTTAATCTCAGAACATACTGGCCCCGGTCCACCCAGGGAAATAGCTCTATCCAAAACTATAATGTTTTCAGCCGATTTCACAGCTTCAAACAATTCTTCTGATGGAAACGGGCGCCATAATCGCAATCGAACTAATCCCACACTTTTACCCTCATCCTGCAGCTCATCGATAGCAAGCATCGCATTTTCGCTGTAACTTCCCATTGTGATCAATATTGTATCTGTATTTTCAGACTTATATTTTTCCACCGGATAATAGTGTCGTCCGGTAATTTCAGAAAATTTATTCCATGTCTCAATAATTATTTTTTTGGATTGTCTTAGTGCATTGTCCAGCGATTTTCTCGTTTCCATGTACAGATTTGGCATTGCAAAGCAACCCATAGTTACAGGTTTATCCGGATCTAACGGATTGGGGTATACATAAGGCGGTATAAATTCATCAACAGTCTTTTGATCAAGAATATGTACGGGTTCTATCACGTGAGTTACATGAAATCCATCTATATTAATGAGAGCGGGCAATAAAACGTCCTTATGCTCGGCGATACGATAGGCACAGAGAATCATATCGAAAGCCTGCTGACCATTTTCAACGAAGATCTGAATCCAGCCAGCGTCTCGAGTAATCATAGCATCTGAATGGTCTCCCCAGATATTCAATGGCCCTGATAAAGCCCGATTAGCAACTGCCATGACGACAGGCAATCTAAGTGATGCTGCTACCATCAATACCTCATGCATGAGAATTAATCCCTGGCTTGCGGTCGCAGTGAAGGTTCTGGCACCCACGGCCGAAGCGCCCAGACAGGCAGACATAGCGGAATGTTCAGACTCAACCGGTATATATTCGGCATCCAGATGGCCATTAGCTACCATCTCTGCTAAACCCTCTACTATATGCGTTTGCGGGGTAATAGGATATGCAGCAATAACATCAACGTTCGCCAGCTTAACAGCTTCAGCAACAGCCAGTGAAGATTCAATACCTATACGCTTCTCAGTCATTTCTAAGCTTCCTCGACCATTGTAATGGCCCGGGTCCAGCATTCATGGGCACATATGCCACAACCTTTACAGTAAAACATATTGGCCCTGAAATATCCATTATCCTGCTGTTTTATGCAGCCTTCAGGGCAGAAGATATAACAGATACCGCATTTAATGCATTTTCTGTCATCCCATTCGGGATGCTGTGATTTCCAGTCCCCGGTACTGAATTGCTTGGTATTACCGACATCGGTAACTACGCATCCAACAGGCAACTCATTCCATTTAGCCAACTTTTCCACCGGGAATACTTTATTTTTTTTGGTACCCTGCGGCGTGATTTTATCAATAACAGTATTATCATAGGCTATTTTACACGCGTTATAATTAGCTCCACCACGCGCTCCAAATCGTTCTTCAATCGGCACTTTAAGCGACTCCAGATTTACCACATCTGTAGCTCTGACAAGTGCCCCCAGCATAGTCGTGTTAACTATATTTACCCCGAGTAATTTACGTGCTATTGAGCTAGCATCTACAACAGCCAGCTTCCAATTGCCAGTGAACTCGGTTTTAAGTTCTTCGACACTCTTGTTACTGTTCACTATCAGTACACCGCCGGGTTTTAGTCCGTCAACAACATTTATTAAAGTCACCAGACCAGGATCAAGTACAACTACAATATCAGGTTGTAAGACACTGGATCTTATACGTATTGGCCTGTCAGTGGATATTCTGTTAAATGCCAAAACCGGTGCTCCACGTCTTTCGGGACCAAAACTGGGGAAAGCTTGAGCATATTTATTCTCATGGATAGCGGCAAGAGCCGTTAGCTCGGCAGAGGTAACTGCACCCTGACCTCCTCTGCCATGCCACCTGATTTCAATTGTATTAATTTCATTCATATTATAATAGACTATGAACAGCAACTAATATTTAAAAATAGGATATGCCCCTGGAGGGACTTGAACCCTCGCACCCGGCTCCGGAGGCCGGCGCTCTATCCCATGAGCTACAGGGGCAAAATCGCTTTCGATAAATTTAACTGGCTCTCCGGAAATACAACAGATTGCTTAGTATAACAATTTTAAAAAAAATAATGCAAATCATTCTTTATTGTCTTTACAGCTCTCGGTGGCTTTTATTAAAAGCACCGGTATATTAACAGCTCTTAGCACTTTTTCAGTTATACTACCCCAGAACCATTTGGATATGCCCGAACGACCGTGAGTAGCCATAATGATTAAATCCACATCGTTATCGTTAGCATATTCTATAAGACTTTCAGCTGTTTTGCCTACGATTATAATTGACTCCGCCGAAATACCAGCGTTTTCTAATCTTCTGGCTACGTTTAAAAGATACTTGTGCGTTTCCTGTTTCAATTCGTTATTAATCTGTTTTAAATCTTCATCATCCAAGGCTATTTTCCCCCGTGTGGGTATCTCTATTGGTTCAACCACACTTATCAGTTCAACATCAGATTTCCATGGTTTGGCAATTGACTCAATATGTGGAATAACACATTCAGCCAGTGCAGACCCATCCAGCGGTACAAGTATTTTCTTATACATTTTCCATCCTCCTGAAACATGATTGACAGTTCTAATGATTGTTACCGGACTTCCTTAAAATAGCCTTCGTTAATTCCAGTATCGGACAAACAGACACAGATAAAAGCAATACGATAGTCCAATCTATGAGGTTAAATGCAAATGTCCTGAATACCTGCTGCAATAGAGGAATATAAAAAAGCAATACAAGCAGCGTAAATTCCCACAAAACCGCAAGGTTTAACCATTTATTTTTAAAGATCCCTATGGTGAATATCGATTTGATATCGGATCGGTAATTATACGCTTTAAAAAATTGTATTATTATCAAAGTGGCAAAACAATAAGCCTGTGCTTCTATTAGACTTTTCCCCGCATCGAGTGCACCCTTGAAAATCGCAATGTTTATTAAGCAGGACCATATACCGCCGATGGCCATCAATAGCACTACGGGACGTGTAAAAATGTTTTGATTACGTGGACGTGGCTTCCGTTTCATGATATCAGGATCAGGAGGATCTACACAAAGGGCAATGGCCGGTAATCCATCTGTTGCCAGATTTACATACAGTATCTGAATAGCAATTAGAGGTAAAGCTCCAGCAGGTAGCCCAATCAATGGTCCAAATAAGACAGCCACAGCCATTAATAATATTTCACCGATGTTTGATGAAATTAAGTACATTAAAAATTTTTTAATATTTTCAAAAATATTTCGTCCTTCTTCTACGGCTGCCACTATAGATGCAAAGTTATCATCAGTTAATATCATATCAGCCGCTTCTTTGGTTACATCCGTCCCTTTAATACCCATGGCTATACCGATATCAGCTTTTTTTAAAGCAGGGGCATCATTAATACCATCACCAGTCATGGCTACAACATGCCCCTTTTTAGCAAGGGCCTCAACGATTCTTAATTTATGTTCGGGTGAGACTCTTGCATACACATCAATTTTTTCGATGTTTGCTTCAACATCAGCTTGGCTCATAGAATTCATTTCGGCACCCGCAAGTGCCATGCCTTCAGTGAATATTCCAAGTTCTCTGGCGATTGCAATAGCTGTAAGTTTATGATCGCCGGTTATCATAACAGTTTTTATTCCAGCTTTTTTGCAGGTTTCAATTGAATCCTTCACTTCGGGACGAGGTGGATCAATCATTCCACCGAATCCTATCAAAACCATTCCTTTATCCAGTGAATCGTTTATATTATCTTCTGGATATATTTTTTTATAGGCTGTCCCCAGAACCCGCAAAGCATTTGATGCAAATTGTTGGATTATTTGTTTAATATTTTCCCTGTACCCACTATTCAATGGAATTTCTTTCCCGTCCATATATATATAATCGCAGGAATCCAATACAACTTCAGCTGCACCATTTGAGTATGCAACTTTAGTTCCCTGCTCGTCATAAATAAATGTCATCCTTTTTGATTCCGATGTAAATGGAATCTCACCAACTTTTGTATAACCGCAATGAATTTCATCGTACACAAGGCCAGCTTTAGCAGCAGCTACAATGAAGGCCCCTTCTGTTGGATCACCCTTTATCTTCCATTGATTATTATCTTTGAATAACCTGGTGTCTGAACATAAAACAGCGGATCTAAGATAGAGTAAAAGATAGCTGTTTTCCGCAGGGTCTATACGATTGCTATCGACATAAAACTCACCTACAGGTTCATATCCGGCTCCAGTAACATCGATAACCTTGTTATTTACCCATATTTTGCGCAGTGTCATTTGATCCTGAGTCATAGTTCCCGTTTTGTCCGAGCAGATTATAGTTGTACAACCAAGGGTTTCTACAGCAGGCAACTTCCGTACAAGTGCATGTCTTCTGACCATTCTGCTCACACCTATTGCAAGTGTGATGGTAACTACGGCAGGTAAAGCTTCCGGCACAGCGGCTACTGCTAGGCTGACACCCCATATAAGCATCTCTAGTGGCGGATGCCCCCTGACTATGCCTAAAGCTGCCAAGATAAAGCAAAGGCATAAAGCCGCTATGGCAATCCACCTACCCATCTTGTCCAGATTTACCTGAAGTGGAGTTTTCTCCTCTTTAACATCCTTTAAAAGATCGGCAATTTTACCAAATTCGGTACTGCTACCAGTTCTGACAACAATAGCAGAGCCGTGTCCGTAAGTCGCCACCGTGCCCATAAATAACATATTGATGCGCTCCCCCAGCAATGCTTCAGTATTGACAGGCTCGCTTGTTTTATCAACAGGCACAGATTCCCCTGTTAAAGCTGATTCCTCCGTTTTCAAATTAATCGAATTAATAATACGTGCGTCGGCAGGTATTTTATCTCCTGTACGGATGATGATAATGTCCCCGGGTACCAATTCACTGGCAGATATTTCTTCCTCAACTCCATCCCGTAAAACGGACGCTTTGGGTGCGGCCATTAATTTTAAAGCCTGTATAGCTTTTTCAGCTCGATATTCCTGTATAAACCCCAACCCGGCAGCAAAAATAATGATGATAAAAATGACAATGGCATCCGTCACTTCGCCTAAAAGGGCTGAAATCCCCACAGCTATAAGTAGTATTATGATGAGAAGATTTTTAAATTGCTCAATTAGTAGAACCCAAGGTGACTTTTTTGATTCATCTTTAATCTCGTTGTAGCCATATTGAGAGAGGCGCGATCTCGCTTCCTGTGAAGTTAATCCTGTTTCACGAGAACCGAGTTTGCTGATAACTTCATTAGCTGTTAAACTATGCCAGTTGTTTTTATTATTATCCATGGCTGATTTTCTTGCTTAATGCGTGATTACCCGTTTCAAGATTAGAGTAGAATTATATCATTGTTGTAACCGGTAAATGAAAAACCGATTGCATTCCATATCTGTTATTAGCTAGCTATATTTGTGAGATGGATTTAGAATGATATAATTTATCATTATTGAACTGACGGCCGGAGAGGTGGCCGAGTGGTTTATGGCGCCGCTCTCGAAAAGCGGTGGGCGAGAGCCTCGTGGGTTCGAATCCCACCCTCTCCGCCATTTAACAATTTTCTGGAGAGGTGCTGGAGTGGTCTAACAGGCGCGCCTGGAGAGCGCGTGTAGCCTCGTGCTACCGTGGGTTCGAATCCCACCCTCTCCGCCATTAAATTTATGAATTAAACATGGATGATTTAAAAATTAAGATTGGACTGGCCCTTGGAAGCGGTGCAGCACGTGGCATAGCCCATATAGGAGTAATAAAATCACTGCGTGAAGCCAATATCCCTATAGAATGTATAGCGGGGACAAGTATGGGCGCTCTGGTAGGCGCCTGCTACGCGGCAAATGCCGATATCGATTTTCTGGAAGAAGTTGCATTAACTTCCAATTTAAAAAAATTAACCGGGCTACTCGATCCGAAGTTCAGCTTTATTCGTACCGGTCTGTTACACGGCACAAGAGTTGAAAATTTTTTAAAGACTATTATCGGTGAAAAGAATATTGAAGATTGCCTAATTCCCTATGCTGCTGTGGCCACCGATTTGAAGACCGGCAATGAAGTAATAATTGATAGCGGACCTTTAATCAAAGCCGTTCGTGCCAGTATATCTATACCGGCTATTTTTATTCCCGTTTATTTCAACGGTTTATATCTGGTTGACGGTGGTACTGTTAATCCGGTCCCTGCTGATGTGGTAAGATCCATGGGCGCCAATTTTATTATCGCGGTTAACGTCCTTAATGATCCACGAAAAAGACCGCGACTCGGTCTAACCGGCGATAAGAAATCCGATAAATTGCCGAGTATGTTTAATACCCTAATACAGTCTATATACATTATGGAATATAACATAGTACGGGCCAATTTGTTGAAGGCCGACATATTGATTGAACCTGATGTAAGTGCAATTCAGCCATACGAGTTCTACCGTGGTGCCGAGGCTTTAGAAGCTGGCTATAAAGCGGCAAAACTTGTCATACCTGAGATCTTCAAACTTCTCGATAATTTCCAGCCGGTTTAGATATAATAAACACCAATTGTCTTCGATAAAATGTCCGTTCACATCATTAATCGCTCATGCTGTGCTAAAATTACTCAAACCATATGTTAATTACTGATGACCTGAAGTATTGGATTAGCTTTACCCGAATCCCCGGGTTCGGCAAAGTAAGGCTGGGTTTACTTAAAAATAAGTTTGGATCGCTGGAACATGCATGGACTGCATCAAAAAATGATCTATTACAAACCGGTCTGGATAAAAAAATAATATCAAACTTCCTATCGCTCAGAGATAAAATCCTTCCTGATAAGGAATTGGAACAGCTTGAAAAATATAATATCGAAGCCATCACTATTGAATCGCCTCAATATCCTTGTATGCTCAAAGAGATTGCTGATTGCCCTGCTGTATTATTTGTACGAGGAAAGCTTATGCCATGTGACGAACTCAGCATCGCAGTCGTAGGAACAAGAAGAGCCACAACTTATGGCAGACAGGTAACCGAAGAACTCGTTAGAAATCTGGCATTGAATAAGATCACGATAATAAGTGGTTTGGCAAAGGGTATAGATACAACTGCCCATAAAACTGCTCTCGAGGCAAACGGTAGGACACTGGCTATTTTTGCCAGTGGACTCGATATTGTTTATCCTTATGAAAACGCCAAACTGGCACGAGAAATAATGGAGAAGGGTGCATTAATTAGTGAACATCCTCTCGGAGTGAAGCCAAAAGCAGAATATTTTCCGCAGAGAAACCGTATATTAAGTGGCATGAGCAGAGGCGTACTGATAGTTGAATCCGGCGAAACCGGTGGTGCACTCATAACTGCAAACTTTGCCCTAGAGCAGGATAGAGAGGTTTTTGCAGTTCCTGGCAGTGTGTATTCTCCTTTGAGCAAGGGGACCAATAAATTGATTCAGCAGGGTGCAAAATTGGTCAGTGACTATATGGATATCCTTGAAGAACTTAACTTACCGGTGAACAATCATCAATGTGAGATGATAACTTTAAATAATCAGGATGAGATTGAATCTATTATAATAAAGAGTATTTACTATGAACCCCTACATATCGACCAGATTTGCCGAAATACAGAATTAAATATCGCAGTCGTTCAAAGCCATTTAACAGTTTTGGAACTCAAAGGTCTGGTCAAACATATTGGAAATCTTAATTACATGCGTTGTACGAGTATGAAATAAAATAAAACGGGATTATTATGAAGTATAAGCTTGTTATTGTTGAATCGCCTGCGAAAGCAAAAACACTGGGTAGAATACTGGGTAAGGGTTATATCATAAAGGCATCAATGGGTCATGTTCGGGATCTTCCTGAAAACAGCCTTGGAATCGATATAAACGATGGGTTTAAACCTTTATACCGCATAATTCCACAACGAAAAAATATAATAAATGAAGTAAGCGACCTGGCAAAATCAGCTTCAGCAATATTTTTAGCGACCGATCCTGATCGCGAGGGTGAAGCAATTTCATGGCATCTTGTGCAGGCTGCAAAACTGGAAAAATTGAAAATAGCTTTAAAAAGAGTCGCTTTTCACGAGATAACCAGAGAGGCGGTGGAACATTCTTTCAGGAGCCCAAGATCTATTGATATGAAATTGGTAGATGCCCAACAGGCAAGACGAATTTTGGACAGGTTAGTGGGGTACAAATTAAGTCCGTTGTTATGGAAAAAGGTGTTAAAAGGCCTTTCTGCTGGCAGAGTCCAATCTGCAGCCGTACGTTTAATAGTCGACAGGGAGCGCGAAATCCAAAATTTTAAGCCAATTGAATACTGGTCAATTGAGGCTGAGTTAATTCAGCGCAACAAAGAAACCGGAAGCTTTAGAGCGATACTAATTGGACATGATATCGATCATAAAATCAATATACCTGATAAACCGCATTGCGAAGAAATATTGAACGATCTTAAAACTGCACGCTATCAAGTCGATGATATCAGGAAAAAGGCAATTGCACGGCAACCGGCTGCTCCCTTTATTACAAGCACTTTGCAGCAGGAAGCATGGCGTAAATTACATTTCACTGCAAAAAAAACCATGCTGATTGCTCAGCAGCTATATGAGGGATTAAATATAGGAGAAGAAGGTGAAACGGGTTTAATTACCTATATGCGAACAGATTCTACCAATATTGCCTTATCCGCAATTGAAGAGATAAGAAACTATATAAAAGGTAACTTTTCGGAACAATATCTTCCCGATGTGCCGAGGAAATTTACCAAAAGGGTTAAATTAGCACAGGAGGCACATGAAGCCATAAGACCGACCAGGGCTTCCAGAATTCCATCGGAAATAAAAAAATATCTTAATAAAGATCAATTTGCTTTATATGAATTAATCTGGAAGAGAACCATAGCCAGCCAGATGTCTGCTGCAATATATGATACCATCACGGTAGATGTTAAGGCGGAGAATTTGAACGATAATAAAAAATCCTATCTTCTGCAGACAAAGTCTTCATCCATTAATTTTCCGGGATTCATGATTTTATATACCGAAGGCAGGGATGAGGATAGTGATGAATACGATATTGATAGCAACCCCATCCCACAACTTTCAGTTAATGAGTCTTTAAAACTGATTGATTTGCATCCCCAGCAGTTTTTTACGCAACCGCCTGCCAGGTATACCGAAGCAAGTTTGATTAAGGCACTTGAGCAGAAGGGAATAGGTCGACCAAGCACATACGCCCCCATTATATCCACAATTCAAGAAAGAGGTTATGTATATAAAGATTCGGGGAAGTTGTGGCCGGATCGTATAGGTATGATAGTAAATGACCTGCTGGTCTCCAATTTTCCCAATATAGTAGATTATAGTTTTACAGCAAAAATGGAAAATGAACTGGATGATATTGCCAAAGGAAAAATCAATTGGCTATCGGTTATTAAATCATTCTACCAGCCTTTTGAGAAAGATTTGTCTCGTGCACAGGAAAATCTGGATAAGGTTGTTATCAAATCGGAGGAAAAGTGCCCCCTGTGTGGTCGTGAAATGGTCATCAAATCAAGTCGATTTGGCAAATTTCTTGCATGCAGTAATTATCCTGAATGCAAAGGCAAAAAGGCCATTAACGATGTACCCGGCAAATCTGATAAAGATGTTAATGAAGATAAATCAAATACTGATACAACTACAAGTATAGATAAGCCCTGCCCCAAATGCGGTAAACCGATGATAATTAAAAAAGGGCGCTACGGTAGATTTTATGCCTGCTCCGACTTTCCTGCCTGCGATGGAACGGCCAGCATTAACGGAAAAATAAGATTGTCACCAAATAGCGCTCTCAACGAGTTATCCGAACAAACATACACTAAAGAAATCTGCGCTGAATGCGGCAGTCCCATGGTTATTAAAAATGGTCGATTCGGCAAATTTCTGGCCTGCAGTCGATTTCCTCAATGCAGATATACTAAAAAAATAACTAAGTATAGAAGAAAGATAAAAGGTAAAAAGGGTTAAGTATTTGAACAATATAAACTAAACTATATCGGTTACGATATTATGAAAAAAAGAATAAGCCTTTTAAAACAAAAACTCGATAGCTTTTCTGCTGACGGCATATTAATCGGTTCACTCCCCAATATACGTTATTTAACCGGATTTACGGGTTCTGCTGGCTGGCTCATTATATCTCAAAAAAATTCTTTGTTAGGTGTAGATTTCAGATATGTAGAACAGGCAAAAATAGAAACTGCAGATATGGATATTATACATTTAAAAAAGGATATATCCGAATGGTTGATCGACGTTTACAGCGAACTTGGAATTAAAAAACTGGCCATCGAGTCCGATTATTTGTCTTTCTCCCAATATCAAAAGCTCCATCAGGTCATTAAGAAGAAAAACAGTAAATTGCAGCTAATCCCTGTACAAAATGCGGTTGAGTCCCTGCGTATATTAAAAGATAGAGAAGAATTAGGAAAAATAGAAAAGGCTTGTGAAATTGTTGATGATGCCGTTGAATTCATAAAGTGCCAGTTAAAAGCCGGTAAAACAGAAAAACAATTCGCCTGGGAACTGGAATGTTTTATTCGCAGCAAAGGCAGTGAAAGTTTGCCATTTGATATTATAGTAGCATCTGGATCTAATGCTGCATTGCCACATGCCAAACCAACTGACAAAATAATAGGAACAGGTGAACCAATTATAATAGACATGGGTGCACGCTATAGAGGATACTGCAGCGATATCACCAGAACATTTATAATCGGTGAAGAAGACAGCAATTTCAATAAAATCTATAATATAGTTTTGAGCGCTCAGCTAAGTGGTATATCTTTAATTAAAGAAAATATGAAAGCCACAAATGCTGACGATATTGTCCGATCGATGATAAGCAACGCTGGCTACGGCGAATATTTCGGCCATGGATTGGGTCATGGTATAGGTTTAGAGACACATGAATTACCTCGTATCAGTATGGTGAGCGATGACGAAATTAAAGCTGGCATGGTTTTTACCATCGAGCCGGGTATATATATGCCAGGATGGGGTGGAGTGAGAATTGAAGATACTGTTACAGTTGTTAATGGACAGGTTGTTTGTATGACAAAGGCAAATAAGAATGCACTTTTAAACGGAGGGTAAATAACATGATAGATGCTGGAGAATTAAAGAAAGGCATAACTATTATGATAGATGGTCAATTATATCAGGTACTGGACTACAGCCACATTAAAATGGGAAGGGGATCAGCTCAGATAAGGATAAAATTAAGAGACTTAAAAGCCGGACATACTATTGAAAGGTCTTTCCAAGCAAGCGAAAAATTCGCTAAAGTTTTTGTGGAAAGGAGGCCGGTTCAATTTCTTTATAACGAAGGCGACCTGTATCATTTTATGGATTCTGAAACTTATGAACAATTTGCCGTAGAGAAAACCCTTATAGGCGATGCTTTAAATTATCTGAAGGAAAATATGAACTTAGAGCTGGTAATGCATAAGGGTGTAGCAATTGGCGTAGAGTTGCCTGTATCTGTTGAACTTAAAGTTACAGAAACCGGACCAGGATTTAAAGGGAATACAGCCAGTGCGGGTAGTAAGCCTGCTAAATTGGAGACAGGAATTACCATTCAGGTTCCTTTCTTCATTAATACGGGTGATATTATCAAAGTGGATACACGAACAGGCGAGTATTTAGAAAGGGTTAACTGAAATTTGCTAAAAGCAGATCTGCATGTTCATACAAAACATTCGATTGATTCAAACATGTCGTATGAAGACTTGATTTCCGCATGTCAGAAGAAAGAAATTAATTGTATTGCTATTGCCGATCATGGTACAACAAGAGGGGCAAAGGAATTTAGCAAGATAGCCCCCTTTAAGGTGATTATCTCAGAAGAGATATTAACTCCATACGGTGAAATTATGGGCATGTTTTTACAGGAAGACATACCTAATAAATTGTCTGTCGAAGAAACGATAAAACATATCAAGGAACAGAATGGTCTTGTTTGTATTCCACATCCATTTGATAGAATTAGGCCCTCAGCGTTTCGTAATTTGAGGATGCTGGAAAAAATAATGGATTATGTAGATATCGTCGAAATATTTAACGCAAGGAGTATGTATCCCGGCATTGAAAAGAAAGCAATGGAACTTGCAAAACGTTTCCACAAAGTCATGAGTGCTGGCAGCGATGCCCACTGCTACCTTGAAATTGGCTATGTAAACATAGAGATGCAAGAGTTTAATAGCCCTCAGGAATTTTTAAATTCACTGGCTCGGGGCAGGATAAGGGCATCTAAATCAAGCCCTTTGATCCATCTTTTCAGTACCACAGCAAGACTAAGAAAAAAAAGGCTGTAAGCAGTATGTTGAGAGTTGGCTGGTTTTCTACCGCGCGGGGTGATAGTTCAAGGAATTTGCTAAACAGCGTCTTTACATCTATACAAAATAAGGATCTCGATGCATCTATAGAATATGTTTTTTGCAGTCGCGAACGAGGTGAGTCACCAAAAACTGATTTATTTATTGAACAGGTAAAATCTTATCAGATTCCCCTGTTATGTTTGTCAGTAAGAAAGTATGCAGAAATGTTTCATGAAAAAATAGCGGCTTCAGATGAGATACTTCCGCCATGGCGTCTTGAATATGATAGGCAGGTCATGAAACTGCTCGAACCATTCAGGGTTGATATATGCTTGCTGGCAGGCTATATGCTTATAGTGGGACAGGAAATGTGTGAAAAATATGATATGATCAACCTGCACCCGGCATTACCGAATGGACCGAAAGGTACATGGCAGGAAGTTATCTGGCAGCTTATATCAAATTATGCAACCGAATCCGGCGTCATGATACATCTGGTAACACCTCAACTTGATAGAGGTCCTGTTGTAACATTCTGCAGATATCCTATTACGGGTAATGCTTTCAACAAACTCTGGGATGAGATAAAAGGTTATGAATTGGAAAAAATCAAGATAGAGCAGGGAGAAAATAACGAACTATTCAAGAGGATACGCCGGGAAGGATTTATCAGAGAGACACCATTGATCATTGAGACTTTGAAAGCTTTGAGTTATGGAGATATTAAAATATCCAATAAATCTATCTTCGATAGAACCGGGAAGCAGATAAAAGGCTTCGATGTAACTGACAGAATCGACAAACTGATTAGTAAATGTAAATACATAGAATAAAAAAAGAACAGGGCAAATTGCCCTGTTCCAACTGTATGGGAAAACGCTTTTCTATTTTTTCGAAGATTTTGCAGATGGTGTTAATATGTCATCGATAATACCGTATTCAACAGCCTGTTTTGCATCCAGATAAATATCCCGATCGGTATCCTGCCGGATTTTTTCCAGAGGTTGACCCGTATGTTTTGCCAGTATCTCAGCAACCAGATTATCCAGCCTTTCGAACTCTTTAGCGGCTATTTTGATATCCGTTATCTGACCCTGCGTTCCTGCCCTACCTTGATGCATATGAATAGTTGCGTTCGGTAGAGCAAATCTTTTGCCTTTCGTCCCAGCGCATAGGAGCACCGTCCCCATACTATAAGCCGAACCGACACAAATAGTAGATACATCGGGTTGGATCAACTGCATTGTATCGTAAATAGCCAGACCAGCAGTTACCACTCCACCGGGAGAATGTATATAGATGCTGATATCTTTTTCCGGATCTTCTCGGGCAAGATAAAGCAACTGAGCGACTACCAGGTTTGCAATCTGGTCATCAATCTGCGTACCTAAAAATATGATACGTTCTTTCAAGAGCAGGGAGTATATATCCATGTACCTCTCCCCTCTTGCACTGCTTTCAATTACAGTAGGAATTATGTTAAAAGGTGATCTATCCATAATAATTTCTCCTCCAATAAAAATTATTTTGCTTCCTCACCGGTAGCTATTTTAAATAATAAATCCATAGTTTTATTTATGATAATCATAGCTTTAAGCGATTCCCGTGGCTTTGACATATTGAACAAATCCCTGATTTGTTCCTCTCTACCGTCATAACCTTTAGCCATTTTCTCTATCTGCTGGTTCACTTCGTCATCACTGGCAGAAATATTTTCCAACTCACCGATTTTACTTGTAACCAGATAAGCCTTAACTCGAGATGTAGCTATGGGACGTAATTCTTCTCTATGCTGCTCAATTGTCTTCTTGGCAACAGCAAGATAGTTTTCCAGTCCCTTAACACCGTCTTTGAAATTGCGAGCTTCGTCATTTATGATTTGATCTATTTCCTCCTCAACAAGAATCGGAGGAAACTCTACGGTGCTAATATCTATAATGGAATTGATCAATTTATTTTCAAAGTCCCTTTTAAGCCCATCATTCAATTTCGTTTGTAATTCTTCCCTTATTTTAGAGCGGAGTTCATTAAGGCTTTCTGAACCAGCCATTTTGGCAAATTCATCATTAATTTCCGGAAGATTCATTTTCCTAACTTCTCTGATTTTTACGTAAAAATCAAATTTTTTACCCGCCAATTCCTTTATTTCACAATCACCTGAAAAATCGATTGTGAAACTTTTTTCCTGTCCTCCTGTCAATCCTAATAACTGCTCCGAAAATCCAGGAACAGGGTACTTTGAATCCTGCTTGACTTCATAAACTGCATCCTCTCTGTTTATAACCATTTGGCGATCGCTTTCTCCCCTTACATCAATGACCGCAGTATCTCCATATTCAATAGCTTTGTCAACCGGTATTAAAGTGCCCAACTGAAGTCTTAATTGACTGATAACCTGTTCGATATCGTCTTCGCCGATCTCCTTTTTTTCAAGCTTTAGTCTTATAGATCTGTAATCACCTGGAATAACGTTGGGAACAACAGGAACTATTGCCTTAAACTTTATTGGATCAATTTGAAGTAGTTCAATATCAGGCGCTCCTATAGCATTGATAGATTCACTCTTCAAAGCTTCCTGATATGCCTCTGGGATCATATATTCCAGAGCCTCTTTTAAAATCGCCTCCCGCCCAACCTGCTGCTCAACCAGTTCGAGCGGTGCTTTGCCTTTCCTGAATCCGGGTAAAGATATATTCTTTGCAATTCTATCCAGAGCCATGGACATGTGTCTTTCAAACTCCGGCTGCTCTAATTCTACATTTAATTCAACCTGGCAGTTTTCCAGCTTTTCAGATGCAGTTTTCATATACTTCCTTCACTTTGAATAAATTATAACATTGGCACGATGCAGTTCAAAAAATAGCCTTTGCGAGAATGCTATCTAAATATCCGTGATATTTAAATGTAGCTCCTTTAATTGCTGTTCGGATATATTTGATGGTGCATCCGTCATCAAATCAATTGCTGCCTGATTTTTAGGAAAGGCTATAACATCACGAATTGTTTTACTATTGGTGAGAAGCATAATTAAACGATCAATACCAGGAGCAACTCCACCATGAGGTGGTGCACCATACTCAAAAGCTTCAAGGAAATTGCCAAACTTGTTTTCAATTTCCTCATCTGAATAGCCAAGAACGTTAAATATCTTTTGCTGTAATTCACGCGTATGGATTCTAATGCTTCCACTCGATAGCTCATAGCCATTACATACTATATCATAATGTCTTGCGCGAACTTTGCCGGGTTCAACATCGAGTAACGGTATGTCTGCATCAATCGGTGCGGTAAAAGGATGATGCATTGACTCCCAGCGATTATTTTCTTCATTCCATTCGAAAAGTGGGAAATCAAGTATAAAACAAAAAGCCATCATGCTCTGGTCGATCAAGTTCAATCTAACAGCCATTTCCCTTCTGATTTCATCCAGTACTTTATTGGTCAATTCGACACTTCCAGCTGCAATAATGATTAGATCACCTGGTTTAGCATTAAAACGGGTTAAAATTTCCCTTATCTGAAAAATAGACAGATACTTTGTAGCTACCGATTTAATCGATGATATATTAAAATTTTCTATAGTTTCATCTATATCGATTTTCTGCCACGCAAGTGATATCAATCCTTTAGCTCCAAGTGATTTGGCAATTTCCGTCAACTCTTCAAGCTGTTTATGTGTATACGATGCGCAACCGGGGATACATATACCTTTGACAACACCCTTATTAAGTAAGGCAGATTTGAATACCATAAATTCGCTATCGGATACCACATCGTTTATCATTTTTAATTCCAGACCATATCTTATGTCAGGTTTATCTGTGCCAAATCTCTCTAACACATCGTGATAGCTGAATCTTGGGAAGGGTTTAATAATTCGTAAATTAGGTGTAAGCTGCTCAATAAGTGATGTAAATAGATCTTCAATCAAGTTTAAAATATCATTTTCTTCAATAAAACTCATTTCAATATCAAGCTGTGTAAATTCTGGCTGACGGTCTGCTCTTAAATCTTCGTCTCTGAAGCATCTGGCGACCTGGTAGTACTTCTCGATTCCAGCGACCATTAGCAATTGCTTGAGTTGCTGGGGAGATTGCGGTAATGCATAGAATTTACCAGGATGAATTCTACTGGGCACAACATAATCGCGGGCGCCTTCAGGTGTGCTTTTAATTAAAATAGGCGTTTCTATTTCGATAAAGCCTCGCGAATCAAGGAAATCACGCATGAATTTAATTACCCGATGTCTTAGAATAAGGTTGTCGCGCATTCGCGATCGTCTTAAGTGCAAATATCTGTATTTGAGTAGCAGAGATTCATCGACGTCTATTTCCTCATTGATATAAAAAGGCGGCGTTCTGGAGCTGTTTAAAATATTTATACTGGCGGCAATTACCTCGATATCACCGGTAGGTAGTTTTTTATTTTCAGTTCCGGAAGGCCGCCTGTCCACCCGCCCTTTAACCTGTATAACATACTCATTTCTCAAAATCGTAGCTTTATTATGGGCATCAGGCGAAATTTCAGGATTAAAAACAACTTGGACGATCCCTTCCCTATCGCGAAGATCAATAAATATAAGCCCACCATGATCACGCCTCCGGTGCACCCAGCCTGCGAGAGTAACAACCTGGCCGGTATTTTTTATAGTGAGTTCTCCACAACTATGAGTTTTTAACAAGAGCTTCTCCAATTAACATATTATCTAATAATTTAATTCTAAAAATAATATTTTTAATTATAACTATTCACAAATATTTACTGTTTGACGGACTATTTTGCATATTTATCTCTTAATTTGTTTTTCTCTATTTTTCCTGTAGGATTACGGGGTATTTTATCGAAAATAACCCGTCGAGGGACTTTATATCTAGCCAGGGAATTTTTACAATACTCTAAAATTTCATCTTCCGTAATCTGGACATCCGGCTTGGGATCTACAATCGCTATAGCAATCTCACCGAGTCTTTGATCTGGTACACCTATAACAGCAGCATCATAAATTTTAGCATAATTATGTAAAACATCCTCAACTTCTACCGGATAAATATTTTCACCACCTGTTATAATAACATCTTTCTTTCTATCCACAAGATAGATGAAACCGTCATCATCCATAATTGCCATATCACCGGTATATAACCAACCGTTCTTTAGGCATTCGGCTGTTTTTTGAGGATTTTTATAATATTCCTTCATGACGCCATCGCCCTTCACAATCAACTCACCAATCTTTCCCCTGCCCGCATCATTTCCCTTCTCATCTACAATTCGGGCTTCCCAATTAAACCCGGGTCTTCCAATTGCTCCCACTTTATGTTCATTCTCCATTCCAAGATGCACACACCCCGGTCCGGTGGATTCACTAAGGCCGTAGTTAGTATCATATGCCATATTGGGAAACACTTTTTTCCATTCTTTAATCAGTGCTGGTGGCACAGGCTGAGCACCGATATGCATAAGCCTCCAGTTACTTAAATCATAATTTTTTATCTTAAGGTCTCCTCTTTCAAGCGATACCAGTATATCGTGTGCCCAGGGAACTAATAACCAAACAATGGTTCCGCGTTCGTTGTGAACAGCTTCTAGCACGTTTTTTGGGCTGAATTCGCTTAGCAAAGTTGCTTTACCGCCAACGATTAAACTACCAAACCAATGCATCTTCGATCCTGTATGGTAAAGCGGCGGAATAAGAATGAAATTATCCTGTTTTGTTTGATGATGATGCGCATATTCCGTGATAGCCGCACATTTAAGATTGCCGTGAGTTAACAGTATCGGCTTGGGAATACCTGTAGTGCCAGAAGTAAAGTAAAGACTGCAGCAATCATCCTCGTTTAATTGTGTTAAAGGTGCCGTACATTCAGATCCATCCGTAAAGCTTCTATAACTCAACATGTATGATGGCAAATCATCAGAAAACGCAATTATTTTCTCGATACTTTTCAGTTGAGATTTTGCTGAATCTACCCGGTCTATAAATTCCTTCCCTATTATCATCAATTTGGCTTCACTGATATCTGCACAATAAATTAAATCCTGGCTATTAAATCGGAAGTTTAAAGGAACCACCCATGCGCCAGTTCTCAATATCCCAAAATAAACTATCAGCCAATTTATGGAATTCATCATCCAGTGGATTACTTTATCACCTTTTCCTATACCGGCATTAATAAGAGCGTTTGCTATACGGTTAGATTCGCTATCAAAATCTTTCCAACAAATTTCTCTTCTATAATTAACTGAAGGTTTTAGCTCAATTAGAGCACAATCTTCGGGATACATTCTGGCATTTCGTGCGAGCATCTCTGGAATTGTTATCATCTGATATCCCCCATAATCTAAATTGTTTTTCGACAGCCAGGGCTTGGTTGAATTATGAAATACAAATAATTATTTAGCCACCTAAATAAGCTGTTTTTATCCGTTCATCATTATCGAGCAAATTCGCTTTACCTTCTAGTACGCAGCGGCCGGTCTCCAGAACATAGGCTCTATGGGCTAATGCGAGTGCCATTCTAGCATTTTGTTCTACAAGAATTACGCTTAACCCCTTTTTATTAATATCTCTGATGATATTTACAACCTCATTGACCATGATAGGCGAGAGACCCATGCTTGGTTCATCCATCATTATCAATCGGGGTTGATTTAGAAGCGCACGGGCAATAGCTAGCATCTGTTGTTCTCCCCCACTGAGACTGCCGGCAATTTGATTTCTTCTTTCTTTCAAAACAGGAAATCTTTGAAAAATTTCTTCATAACCCCGTGCAAGATCCCTTTTATTTTTCCAGAGATAAGCACCTATCTCCAGATTTTCAATCACGGTTAGCGGAGCAAGTATTTTTCTTCCTTCAGGAACATGGGATATACCCATTCTAACAATTTGATAGGCAGGCAATCCGTTAATTTTAATACCATTAAACCATATTGCACCACTATCTATATTTTTTAATCCTGAGATGGCCCTCAAAGTTGTTGTTTTACCGGCGCCATTAGCACCAATAATAGTAATTATCTCTTTATCATCGACATGAATGCTTAATTCTTTTATTACTTCAGCCTTTCCATAGTAAACGGTTATATTATCTACCTGCAAAAGCATTTTATGCTATCCTCTTGCCGAGATATGCTTCGATAACTAAAGTATCTTGTCTAATTTGATCGGGGACGCCTTCAGATATTTTTACGCCCAAGCTCAGTACGATAATCCTGTCACATAGACTCATTACCGCTTTCATATCATGTTCGACAATTAATACTGTAATGCCGCTATCACGTATCTGTTTAATTTTATCCACCATTTGCATTGTTTCACTCGGGTTCATGCCTGTCACCGGTTCATCTAGAAGTAGCAATTCCGGCCCCGTAGCTAAAGCTATGGCAATAGCCAGTGCTCTTTGGTGTCCATGAGGCAAATTGCCAGCAATCTCGTCTTTTAGGTTTAATAGACCCATAAAATCTAAAATTTCTAAAACTTTTATTTTCTTTTCTTTTTCCTCACGATTGGCAGAATTAGTATGCAAAAAAGCTTTCAAGTAAGATTGTTCGAAATGTCGGTGAAATCCCGTAAAAACATTTTCAAACACTGTTTCCTGCATGAAAAGTGTCGGTTCCTGAAATATCCTGCCAATACCTTTCCGCGCGACCTCATCTACACTCAAACCGGTTATCTGTTCCCCTTTAAATATGACTTTGCCTCGATCAGGCCGATAGAATCCGCTGATAATATTAAATAAAGTACTTTTTCCAGCACCGTTAGGACCGATTAGACCCACTATCTCCAGATTGTATACATCAAAACTGAGATTGCGAAGCGCTATCAGTCCACCAAAAGAACGAGTTATATTTTTAACTTCCAGTAGTGCCATTTAATCATCCAACAGAATTACTATTTTGATTTAAAGACCCAACTTTTATAAACACTCAGTCTTTTGCCAATCTTGCCGATAAAGCTGTCTCCATTTTTAGCCCTATTCCTAAATGAACCGAGAATGCCGCCCGGGAAAAACAATATTATTACAAGTAACAGCACACCGGTAACAATTGGCTCAATTTCCTTTATAACACGTAAATACTCGGGAATAAATGTCATGATTAATGCTCCAATGGCTGGACCCATTATATAATACTCGAGGCCCCCTAATACGGAATATAATTGTATATATATAGATAGCCATCCACTAAAAGCATTTGGGGTAATGGTCTGAAAATAATGTGCATAAAAAGATCCCATAGTTGCTGCAGTTGCAGAACTAATAGTAAATGCAAGTAAACGATATCTATAAAGATTAATCCCCAGGGTGCCAGCCAAATTAGGACTGAGCTTTATAGCCCGCCATGCCCTACCGATACGAGATGTATACAACGCAAGGTATATAATTATGATAATAGATAGCAACGTGAGTGCAAGATAATAGAATGCCGTTTTAGTTGTAAACTCTATCGGACCTATGGCTGAGGGTTTGGGTATTCCAATTATCCCCCCCCAACCCCCTAAGAATTCACTCTGCCCGGTTGCAATAACAACAACATTGGCAAATAATAACGAAATTATCACAAAGGCGATTCCACCATTTTTAACAAAAATAGCACCCAGAATCAATGCTATGATGGAAGAAACGATAATTGTTAGAGGCAATGCAATCCAGAAAGACAGCCCGTAGTTTATGGCCAGAATTGCAGATACATATGCACCGATAGCATAAAATGCGCCGGCACCAAGTGTGATTAAACCCGTACTAAACAGAAGACTGAAGGTCATGCCAAGGACAGTGCTAATACAGGCCATAATTAATAGATGTTTTACATAGTCATTTTCTATTAGAATTGGCAGTATTACCAACACAATCAGTAAAACAGCAATTGCAATTATCCTGTTTCGATCAGATTTCGGGCTATTCTGAAGCTTCGCCAAGTATGCCTCCAGGTCTTATACTTAGAATAGCTATAACAATCAAAAATACAAATAACTCCGCGGCACCGCCTAAAAATTGGAAGCCAAAGCTTAATAAGAGTCCGATTACCAAACCACCGAGTATTGTGCCCTTGTAACTACCGATTCCGCCGACAAGAAGTACCAAGAGAGATAAAAATATAACATTCTGTCCCATTGTAGGAGTGACCGAAAATAAAGGTGCAATAATCGCACCTGCGAGACCGGCCATGCCACTCCCCAATGCAAAACATATTACGAAAATCCAAAATGTATTTATCCCCTGCAATGTGACCGCTTCAGGATCATAACTTACCGCCCTTAATATCTTCCCCAATCGAGTTTTGTACATTAACAAAAATAGTCCAACGCATATGATTACACTTAAAGCAATCACTATTACTCTTTGAAGTGAAAATCTAATGTCGTAAATTGCTATAATCTGGGGGAATGGAGATTGTACACCGCGCTCTAATGTTCCAAAGCCGAGCAATGTCCCCTGCTGTAATATCATCATTAAACCGACCGAAGCCATAGCGCTGAGTAGCAACCTGTAAGAAAATGTTGTACTCACGGTAAATCTTGATCTGATAACATGAAAAACGCCCAGATAACTTACAGCCCCGATAAGCGATATAATCAATCCGGCTAAAACCAGAGAGAGTACGTAATCAATATGCAACTGTTGGAAGAGGAAAAATAGCGCATAAGCTCCCAGCATATACAGCTGTCCATGAGCGAAATTCAGTATCTTGGTACCCCTTAGGATTATATCTAGACCCAGAACCATCAGAATATAAATAGACCCTATGGAAAGCCCATTTATTAATAACTGAATAAATAAGCCTACGGTCATTTGCTTCCTCAGCAGATCGATTTACCAACTGAGAAGTTAAGTGTGGCCCCCCATGATGATCGGAGCCACACAACTAAACACTGCATAATTTTTAACAGTTATTTTACACGCTAAATATTGAAAATTTACCTATTTCCACTGTCCACCAAATGCATCCTGATTGGCCTTGAGAGCCTCAGAAGCGGAGACAGTTCCCAGATATTCGTATTTCCCGTTTTTGAATATACCAAAATCAAGGGATGCACATGTATCACAGAATCTGTTGTTTTTATAATCAGGACGTTTAACCAGCATAGCCTTTCCATTTGGGCTCTCCCACTCCAGGCCGTTGGTCGAAAGATAATTGGTTATTATATCCGTATCAAGACTATTAGCTTTCTTAACAGCTTCTACGAAGCAATAGAATGCAGGTATCCACGTCAAACTTGCTACAGACCACTGACCATACTTTGCAATCCAGGCTTCTTTATACTCACGAGCCATTGCAGTGGGATTTGGGATTTCAGTTGACGGCAAAACCGAAATTAAGCCCTCGAGTGATTCCTTGGGCGTAACTGCAAGCACTTCTACAAGATTGGGAGGCATAGGGCTGATATGTGCTCCTCGGAAACCGGCCTCATAAAGCGCCTTGAACTGCAAGCCAAATTGCGTACCCGCCAGTGCCCCAGGATAATCCATAATATCTGGTTTGAGAGACATTATCTTAGTGGCAAATGGAGCGAAATCCTGTGTACTGCGCGGATAGTAAATCGAATCAAGAACTTTAATTCCAAGGGCCTCAGCAATTCTGGTGTGATCCCTGGCAAGATTTCTACCAGTATCATCATCCGGTGATAAATTTACCATTGTTTTGGCTTCGGGAAAAGCTTTTTTAAGTAAAGGGAACAGTGGTGCTAAATTCGTTCTCCAGGTTGCAGTTCCATAAACATATTTAAGCTTCGGATCGATAATCTGAGCTGCCGCCCCGCCACACATAACCAAAACCTTTGCCGGTTCGGTAATAACCAGTCCAGCCAATATGGGGGCTGAACCTACCTGACAGACTATGTATTTAACCTTATCTTCATTAACAAGTCTCTCAACAGCAGCTCTTCCACCGTCAGCAGTATATTTATCATCATAAATAATCATTTCTATAGAGTATTTTTGACCCTCAACATTAAGTCCACCTGCATTATTGAAAGCCGGTACAATCATTTCCAGTGCTTTTTTAGTATCTATCCCTAAGCTGTTATCAAATGGGAGCGTGCATCCGACCTTAATTACTTTGGCTTCTTTACTCATAGGCGCAGCAGGCTTTCCGGCGGGAGCACAGCTGGCTATAATAGGCAATACGATAAGTATTATTGCCATAGTAGATAATAAAACCGCTCTTTTCATAGATAAACCTCCACAAATATTATTAATTGATAAATACGTAAAAGGTATTAATTTATTCAGCAGGTACGTGACTCCAGCGCTACTGTGGGGATACAGCAGCTCATCCGGAGTCACTTTCGGTAGATATACTTGTTTGCGTGCATTTTAAAAAGGTTAAATAATGATATTTATATAAATACTTTTATCAGTATAATATAATACATTACTTTTATATAATAATGTCAAGTAGCCGTATACAATAAGTTACATCACCCGAGTTTTGATGGTAAAATATCGTCATCCAAAATCGAATATTTTGTGGAGGGGATTATGGCTATTTATCTTATGCTTTCAACATTGACTGGTGACGGCAGAAGGGCAATAGAAGAATATCCCGAAAGGCTCAAAGAACTAAATAAAGAAGTTGAATATATGGGCGTCAAAATTTTGGCGCAGTATGCCTTACTGGGGCCGTACGATTTTGTGCATATTGTTGATGCACCGAGCAATGAAAAAGCTGCAGAGCTTGCAATTCACCTATCTACTGGCGGACTGCAGAGCCTAACTTTGCCCGCAATTGCACTGGATAGTTTAATAGATCAACTGCGAAAGAAACCTTCGCCTTTTTAATTTGAATTTATTACTGACCGACAATTATAATAGAAACCCTATTCAATTTTCATATCAAAATAGACAGCAAAAAATAATGGAAAAGATCCGAAGGTTACTCTCGGGCAACGAATCTATAGCGATTGCTGCCTACCATGCGGGTGTCGGCGTTGCCAGCGCCTATCCCGGTACACCCAGCACAGAAATATTAGAGACGCTGGCTACTTTCAAAGATATATATGCTGAATGGTCCACCAATGAAAAAGTTGCCATGGAAGTCGGTCTGGGTGCTTCCTATGCTGGTGTTAGATCTATTGTATCAATGAAGCATGTTGGACTTAATGTGGCAGCAGACGCGTTTTTAGCTGCAGCGACAACCGGCATTAATGGCGGACTCGTGGTTATATCAGCTGATGATCCGGGTATACACAGCTCACAGGGTGAACAAGACAACCGACACTTTGCCAGACTTGCAAGAGTACCTATGCTGGAGCCCTCTGACAGCCAGGACGCTTACAACTTTATCTTTATTGCATTCGAAATCAGTGAAAAATATGATACACCAGTTCTTTTCAGAATAACCACACGAATAGCCCATTCAAAATCGGTTGTTGAAATGGACGTTGATCCTGCCAGATACATAAATAAAAAAAGGTTTTTCCATGATATAGGTAAGTATGTAATGTTACCCAGTAATGCACGTATCAGGGTACCTCATATGCATAATCGTATTACTGATTTATCAAAACTGGCAGAGACAACGCCGGCAAACCAGGTGATATATAGAGATAAAAGGCTTGGAATTATTACCAGCGGCGTAAGTTATCAGTATGCCAGAGAAACATTTAAAAATGCTTCATTTTTAAAATTGGGCATGGTATTCCCTTTGCCTCCCAAATTATTAACTGAATTTGCCAGCAGGGTCGAGAGATTATTTGTAGTTGAAGAACTGGATCCATTTCTTGAAGAAAACGTAAAAATACTGGGATTAAAGGTGGAAGGTAAACAGTACCTCCCACGAACCGGCGAACTCAATAAAAGTATCCTCAATGTTGCAGCGTTTAAGGCTGGCATTGAAACAGAAATTAGTAAAATCGATGATGTTCAGATTATTAAGGATCTTCCGGGCAGGCCTCCTTTGCTATGCCCGGGATGTCCTCATGCAGGTGTATTTTTTGTACTGAGTACATTAGGCCAAAGAGCTAAAATATTAGACTCGAACGGTAGATCAAAAGTTGAATCCAAGCTCATAATTACGGGAGATATCGGCTGTTATACTCTGGCTGCTTATCCACCGCTTAGAGCAATGGATACAACTGCCTGTATGGGTGCAAGTATCGGACAGGCTATAGGATTGGAGAAGGCCGGTACTACAAGCAAAATAGTCGCTGTCATTGGCGATTCTACTTTCCTGCATTCAGGTATAACAGGTATAGTTGATGCTGTTTATAACGACTCAAAGATCACAGTCATCATACTGGATAACGGTACAACTGCTATGACAGGACATCAGGATCACCCGGGCTCTGGAGTTACAGCACAGGGAAAGCCAACTAAAGCAGTACGTATAGAAAATCTCGTAAAGGGAATAGGAGTTGATGATATTAAGGTTGTAAATGCATTTGATATTAAATCTATAAGATCTGCTGTAAAATCTTCTCTAGATAATAACGAATTGTCCGTGATTGTTATAAAAGGTAAGTGCGCTGTTATCAATAAAGAACGCAAAAATAAAAGGTATGTGGATACCGCCAGATGTAATAAATGTGGTGTTTGTCTTATGATCGGATGCCCGGCTATTCAAAAAAAAGATGATGAGATTATTATCGATCAATTGTCCTGCATGGGAGATGCATGCGCGGTGTGTGAGCAGGTCTGTCCCAGACGAGCGATTGCTCCATTGACAGGAGTCACAGACAGATGAATAAGGTTAATATCAACAGGAAACAGGATATCTTGTTTGTAGGCGTGGGTGGGCAGGGTACTATTCTAGCCAGCGATATTGTTAGCGAGGTTGCACTTGCGCTGGGATACGATATTAAAAAGTCAGATACGCTGGGGATGGCACAAAGAGGAGGTAGTGTTACAAGCCACGTGCGTATTGGCCCCATCGTCTATGCACCATTAGTTAGTAAACATGAAGCCGATATCATCATGGCCTTTGAAAAATTAGAAGCTGCCAGATGGGTAAATTATCTCAGTCCGAATGGTACTGTAATTATAAATAATTATGCTTTGCCTCCCCTTTCGATCTCTCTTGGCATGGCAAAATATCCGGATGACCAATCAATTCTGGATTCTTATTTTCGATTGACCAGAAAGGTATTTATGGTAGATGGCATACAAGAAGCTGTAAAATTGGGGGATGTGCGTATTTTAAATGTATTTATGCTGGGAATTCTGTCAATCGTTTTGCCGTATAAATACGATGAGAAACTATGGAAAAATTGTATCTCTAGCCATGTGCCACCTAAAGTAATAGATATAAACATCCGCGCATTTGAAAGAGGAAGAGAGGTTGGTAGCAGTGTCTATATCTGAAAATGTTAAGAGAAGGATGGCCGAGGGATCGTGGACACGCCGAATGTTCGAAGAAGCTAATATGCTTAAGAAAAAATTCGGACCAGACAATATCTTCGACCTCTCATTGGGAAATCCGATTACCGAACCACCTGAAGAATTCAAGCAGATTTTAAGAGAGCTGGCAGCAAATCCTCTACCTGGTATGCATCGCTATATGGAAAATGCCGGATATGAAGAGACGCGGTCTGCGGTGGCCAAGCAGGTATCACTGGAAAATGGTATACACTGCAGGGCTGATGATATCATAATGACGGTCGGTGCTGCTGGAGCTATTAATGTTATATTGAAGACTATTTTGAATCCTGGCGATGAAGTTATACTTTTTGCACCCTATTTTATGGAATATGACAACTATATTGATAACCATGGCGGCAGGCCATCTATTGTAAGATGCGATGAAAATTTTTTACCGGATCTCAATCAATTGGATTCATTTATTAATAAACATACAAAAGCGGTGATAATTAATTCCCCTAATAACCCGACTGGAGTAGTTTATTCAAAACAATTATTGGAAGAAATCAGTGAATTACTAATAAAAAAAGAGGAGAAATATAATTCAGACATTTATTTAATAAGTGATGAGGCGTATAGTAGCCTAATATATGATAATTTAGAATACGTACCAATCCTAAAGTTATACCCCAGAGCTATTATAGCTACTTCGCATTCTAAGGATCTGGCATTACCAGGAGAACGCATTGGCTATATCGCAGTCCACCCAGAAATTGAAAATAAAAATGAGCTTGTTAGCGGTCTGATTTTCTGCAATCGGATTCTCGGTTTTGTAAATGCACCCGCACTGATGCAACATATCGTTCGTCATCTTCAGCATATAACCGTATCCATCCCGGAGTATCAAGAAAAGAGAGATTTTTTGTATAATAGCTTAACTAAAATGGGATATCAGATCGTAAAACCGCAGGGTGCATTCTATATGTTTCCGAAGACGCCTATCGAGAATGATGTAGAGTTTGTTCATGCTCTACAGAAGCATAATGTGCTGACGGTACCCGGCAGAGGATTCGGCACTCCAGGATATTTCCGAATATCATATTGTGTTGACCGCAGTACCATAGAACGTTCTATCTTCGGCTTTAGAAAGATTGCTGAGCAGTTTAAACTGTCTTAAATGGGCGGTTTAAACTCTCAGATCGACCATCTCATGTAAAAACACATGACGAACATATATACGATTCCACAATTAATTCTAGAAAATTACCTTAAATGGGGTAATTTAACTGCGATGTGCATCAAGAGACGCGGTATATGGTATAAATATACATGGAAAGACTACTTTAATAAGATAAAGTATCTTTCTCTGGGATTAATTAATTTAGGACTGAATAAAGGTGATGTTGTATGCATTATCGGCGATAATGAGCCGGAGTGGTTCTGGGCAGAATTTGCAATTCAAGCGGCCGGTGCTATTCCTACTGGTGCTTTCGTCGATTCAATTCCTTCAGAGTTGAAGTATATTTATAATCATTCAAGTGCCACTTTTGCTTTTGCCAACGATCAAGAGCAGGTAGATAAATTTCTAGAAGTCAGTTCTGAACTACCGACTTTAAAGAAGATTATCTACTGGGATCCCAAAGGTTTACAAAATTATCACAATCCGTTGCTGGCACATTTCGATAAAGTAGTCGATATGGGCGTAAACTATGAAAAAGAGAATCCAGGACTTTTTGAAACAAATATCAGTCTAATTAAACCAGATGATCCAGCATTTATTTATTACACATCCGGCACTACAGGTCTACCAAAAGGAGCCGTACTAACACATCGTGCCCTGATAACTACAGCAAATAGCTTTATTCGTATCTATCCATTAACAAATACTGATGATTTGATATCCAATTTCCCTGCAGCATGGGTGGGTGATAGTTATTTTGCTACAATTCCGCATATTTTGACGGGAGCGAGGTTGAATTTTGCCGAAGAACCAGAAACCATAGCTGAAGATACGCGCGAAGTAGGCCCCAATTTCGTTATATACGGGCCCAGACAATGGGAAGGCCTGGTAAGTGATATTCAGGTTAAAATAAGCGATGCACACCCGCTGAAAAGATTTATTTATAACCTCTTTATGCCAGTAGGTTATAAGTATGCCGATCTAAAATTTCAGAATATGCGGCCGGGAATTTTCTGGGGTATCCTTTACGACATAGCAAATTTATTGCTGTTTAAACCATTAAAAGACAGGCTTGGTCTGTCTAAAGTTAGATTTGCAGTAACAGGGAGTTCCGTATTAAGTTTGGATACATTCAGGCTCATACATGCAATTGGTATAGAACTTCGTCAGACATATGCAAGCACAGAAGCAGGATTCATCTCGTCTCATAATAAAGGTGAAATTGACTTCCAGAGTGTTGGTCGTCCGGCAGTTGGCGTTGAAGTCCGCCTAACCGATGAGGGCGAGCTAATCGTCCGAAGTGATTGTCTATTCAAAGAGTATCTAAATGAGCCCGAAAAGACTGCAAAGGTTAAAAGGTCAAATTGGTGTTATACTGGCGATGCCGTAAATATTAACGAAAATGGGCATTTGATTTTTCTTGATAGACTGGAACATATGGGGATCTTAATTACAGGAACAAAATATGCACCACAATATATAGAAGGCAGATTGAGGTTCAGCCCGTACATAAAAGATGCAATGGTTATTGGAGGCAAGGACAAATCATTTGTTGCTGCTATAATCAATATCGATTTTGCTATGGTGGGCAAATGGGCTGAAAGAAAATCATTGGCTTATACTACTTTTGTTGACCTGTCGCAGAAAAAAGAGGTTGCCGACCTGATTAAAGAAGATATCATGAGGGTTAATAATTATTTACCTGAGGCATCTCGCGTAAAAAGATATGTACTGTTACATAAAGAATTCGATCCTGATGAAGCCGAACTCACACGTACCAGGAAACTACGCCGTGAGTTTATGGAATTAAGATACAAGTCGGTTATCGATGCCATCTACACTGATAAAAATTCTCTTGATGCCGATGTATCTATAACATATAGAGATGGGAGGAAGAGTGTAGTTTCTACACAAATAAAAATATGGGATATTTGAAATGCTGCAGTTAATCCAATATACAATCACCGGGCTGGCAGTTGGGATGATTTATGCTCTGATTGCTCTCGGTTTTGCTCTAATCTGGAAATCAACAAGGGTTGCTAACCTTGCACTAGGTCAACTCGTTTTAATATCCTCATGGTTTACCTATGGGATGCTTGTTCAGGCTAAGCTCCCTGTCTGGCTGGGTTTGATATGCACCATATTATTTGCCATATTTCTCGGCTGGATGATCGAAAGGCTCATATTAAGACCCATGATAGGTCAACCTATACTCTCACTTATTGCAGTGACATTAGGGCTGGCGTATTTCTTAGAAGGGCTTGTGACTGTAATATGGCCTGTAAGCGTAGCTAAACTTCCGCCCATTTTCCCCCAAGGTTCAGTCAATATCGGATCAGCTGTTGTTTCACAGGAATATTTATGGGCGACAGCCATTTCACTTCTTCTATTTTTATTGTTATCAGTGTTCTTCAAATTTCACAAAATGGGCATTGCAATGAGAGCAACAGCGGATGATCAACTAGCGGTTCAGGCATGTGCGGTACCTATTAATCGGATTTTTTCCATGTCTTGGATTTTCGCCTGTATTGTAGCTGCTATTAGCGGGATATTAATATCATGCATCGGAGGAATAACCAATGCACTGATTGAAACAGGATTTAAATCATTTTCTGTCGTGATATTGGGCGGAATGGATTCTTTTATTGGGTGTGTTATTGCTGGCCCTATAATCGGCCTATGTGAAAACATCGGTGCTGGATATTTAACACAAGTTATCGGGCCCGGTATAAAAGATCTGATACCCTTTATCATCATTATCCTGGTAATACTATTTAAGCCGTATGGTTTATTTGGAGAAGAAAGGATAGAGAGGATTTAATAAGGATGAATCTACCCTGCGGGATACGAAATTTTTCTTATGATACCGACACAGCCATCATCCGAACCAGGACTCAATGGTGCATTTTTATCCTTTTCCTATGCGTACTAATATCTATTCCATTTTTCCTGTCCGGATTTATGGTTGATATCATTGTATTAATTGGCATAACAATAATAGCAATAATAGGTTTAAATATAATGGTAGGATATTGCGGACAACTATCTATCGGTCATGCGGGATTTATAGCGGTTGGCTCTTATACAACTGCTATATTAACAAATAATTTTCAGATCAATTTTTTTATAGCGCTGGTTGCATCCGGGATCGCTGCTGGAATAATCGGATTGCTATTTGGAATGCCATCACTGCGTGTCAAAGGGTTTTACCTAGCTATAACAACTATAGCAGCACAATTCATAATAATCTGGATCCTCAATCACTGGACCGATGTTACACACGGGTCTATGGGGCTTGCTGTTGCTCCTGCCTCATTTGGCAATACAGTATTTAACAGTTCAACAATGCAATACTATCTTGTTACATCTATTACTGCACTTACTGTTTTTTTCTCCACAAACCTGGCTCGAAGCAAGATCGGGAGAGCGTTTATTGCTGTACGAGATAACGACCTTGCGGCAGAGGTAATGGGTATCAATGTATTTTCCTACAAGCTTCTGGCATTCTTTTTAGGATGTTTTTTTGCAGGCATCTCTGGTTCGCTGTTCGCCCAGTGGAGGGGGAGCATCACGCCTGAGGATTTCACTTTCGGACAATCGATTTTATATATCGGTATACTGATAATCGGTGGTTTGGGTACATCCATAGGGCCTATATTTGGCTCTTTATTCATCAGATTGCTGGAGCAGTTTGTTATACTGCTTGCTCCAACGGTTGAAGGTACTTTGTCCAGTCTGCCCACAGGCTTTGCCACAGGTTTGAGTTCTATGATTTTCGGGTTGATGATGATCATATTTCTGGTTTTCGAGCCGCGTGGTTTAGCTCACAGATGGAACCTATTTAAAGCATCCTATCGCTTATGGCCGTTTTCCTATTAGAATTAAATATGGCTACATAATTTGTTATAATGCTATCCATTTACACTTTAAATAAAAAATAAAGGGGGAGTAAATGACAAGGCGAAGTGTAATGTCAACAATTATAACTATGGTGTTAACCGCCTTCATATTTACTATCTTTAGCGGATGCAGTACCCAGGCACCGGTTGCAACCAAGTCTTTAAAGATCGGTTTTAGTATTCCTTTTACAGGGGCAGCTGCAGAAAAGGGCGCCCCAATCGGCCAAGGTCAGCTCGATGCTATAAAATATATAAATGATGAATTGGGAGGAGTGGATGGAATCAAACTCGAAGCAATCTGGTATGATACTGGATATGATCCAGCTAAAGCCACTACCATAGCCAAGAGGTTGAGGGATGGCGGTTGTGCTTTCTTTATTGTTGTCTCTTCAAAGGACATGAACGCATCCAAAGATATAGCTAATACATCCGGATTCCCGGGTATGGTCTGCTTCAGTTCACCATCGTTAACAAATCCACCCAAACATATCTACGCCCAATTACCCGATTATGGCGATGATTGGGCAGCCTTTGCCCGGTACTATATGCAGAATATCTGGAAAGGCTCGGGGAAACCTAAAATGGCTCTTGAGCTACTTAATAATTCAACCGGATATGGTGTCAGGGATGCTGCCAGAGCAATCGCTAACGAATTGGGCATTGAAATAATAGCAGCTGAAGAACATGCAGCGACTACAATTTCAGAAATCGATGCATTGACGAGGATTAAGTCAAAAAACCCGGATGCGCTTTTTATTTCAAGCACTCCTGCACCGACGGCAATTATATTAAGAAATGCGGCCGAATTAAAGATAATTCCGGATACTCTGGTAGCATGTGCTCATGCAAGCTTTACCAAAGCACTCATTGACCTTGCCGGCAAAGAGGTTTGCGAAAACGTTTATGGAGTTTACCCGACGGTTAACTGGGGAGATAGCGTGCCGGGCATGCCTAAAATGATGGAATATTGCAAAGCAAGACATCCCGAGTATTCCGGTAATAATGACTATCTTATCGGCTGGGCTTCCAGCTTAATTGCCGCTGAAATTACCAAACAGGCTATTAAAAATGCTGGCCTAGAATCGTTGATTAAAGGTGACGCAAGTTCATGGCAAGCGGTTGAAACCAAAGGTTTTCTTAATGTAAAAGGGTATAGTGTTGAAGGTTTACACGGCCCAGTTGACTTTTCCAACCCAGTCGATAAACGCGGTTCTAAATCTGTAAAGATTTTCCAGATTAAAAATGGAGAGATGCGATCTCTAACCGGCTGGGTTGATGCACCCCTTATCCCATATGATAAATTCGATTGGTTCGGAAAATAATTTCGAATAGCTCAGTAAAATGTTAAAACTTAATAACATTGAGGTAATTTATCTCAATGTTGTAAAAGTACTTCACGGAATTTCGATTTCTGTGGACGATGGAAAAGTCGTAGCCTTGCTTGGTGCCAATGGTGCCGGCAAGACTACGACTTTAAAAGCAATCTCCGGCTTATTACGGATTGAAGAAGGAGAAATTACTGAGGGTAGTATTGAGTGGAATGATATTAGAATCGATAAAAAGTCTTCAGTAGAAATCGGTAAGCTTGGTATCGTGCAGGCGCTCGAAGGCAGGAGGGTTTTCGGCCATTTGAATGTAGAAGAAAATTTAATGGTTGGTGCATTCAGCCGTACTGGATCCAAAGATGTAAAAAAAGATATTAAAATGGTTTATGAATACTTTCCCCGACTTGAAAACTTGAAACATAGCATCGCAGGATATTTATCGGGTGGTGAACAGCAAATGCTAGTAATTGGGCGAGCCATGATGTCTGCGCCCTTACTGATGCTGTTAGATGAACCTTCGCTTGGACTGGCTCCGCTTGTTGTTGAACAGATCTACGATATAATTAAAAAGTTCAACGAAGACCGAAAGACGTCGATTTTACTGGTAGAGCAAAATGTAAGAGTTGCATTAAATACAGCCCATTACGGCTATGTTATGGAAAACGGACGGATTGTACTTGATGGGTCAGCAGATTATTTAAAAGGGCGTGAAGACGTTAAAGAGTTCTATATGGGTATATCTGCAACCGGGGCTAAAAAGAGCTACAAGGACATTAAACATTATAAGCGCCGGAAACGCTGGCTATAATCAAAACTGCTGACAATTGTGAGGATAAACATTATTGTTGTCCAAGATATGCGGCGATAACCTGTCTGTTGGTGGCAATCTCTTCTGGAGTACCTTCGGCAATCTTTCTGCCAAAGTCCAGTACGACAATTCTATCCGCAAGATCCATTACAACTCCCATATCATGCTCTATCAGCACTATCGAACCCACGCCATTTTTTAATATAGGAGTATGTGGGTAAGATTCGCCCTGTCCCTCAAATATATCGTAAATAAAGCGCGCAATGTCCTCTTTTTCTTCGAGATTCATTCCCGCCATCGGTTCGTCGAGCAGCAACAATTCCGGTTCAAGTGCTAACGCACGTCCTAACTCGACGCGCTTTCTTAAACCGTAAGGTAGAGAGCCTACAATACTTTTCCTTATGTGCTCTATTTCCAGAAAGTCTATGATATCTTCAACCGTTTTACGATGCTCCATTTCTTCTTTATGAGCCGGGCCAAAATATAAAAAGGTGCTAACAATATTTTGCTTCATCAATACATGCCTGGCTGCCATAATATTGTCCAACGCGCTTAATCCGGAATACAATTCTATGTTTTGAAAAGTGCGAGCAATGCCCAATCTGGCAATAATGTCAGAGCGTAATCCGCATATCTCTTTTCCTTTAAAATTTATACTGCCTTTTTGCGGTTTATAAAATCCATTTATGCAATTGAGGAGACAGGTTTTACCGGCACCATTTGGGCCGATTATAGCAAGTATTTCATTTTTTCTGACAGTAACATCTACATCGACCAGCGCTTTTACACCGCCGAAGGAGAGAGATAAATCCCTTATATCCAGAATTGTCTCGTTATTATCCATTGCTTCCATCACGTAAAATAGGAATACTATGTTATCATTCACAGTCAATTATTGAAAATACTTGATAATACGATTCCGTTTTGTCTCCAATCCGCGTAACTTCTGATTTATCCTGCATTCTTCATCAGTGGTACGATAGTTATTGGTAAAATTATCCTTGAATTCAGGGAAATTGCCGTTTTTTATTGAATCGCGTATCCCATTGATTAACATTTTTAAAAAAAATAAATTGTGAATAGTAGCCAATCTATAGGCCAGTAATTCCTCGCATTTGAACAGATGGTGTAAATACGCTGCCGTATAATTTCTGCAGGTGTAGCATTTGCAATCTTTATCTATCGGGTCAAATATATCTCTATATTGTGAGCGCTTAATATTTATCCTGCCGTTTCTTGTAAAAAGTGCACCATTTCTGGCAACACGTGTTGGCAATGCGCTATCAAAAATATCGATTCCCATGCTGACCCCATTTATAATATCCTCTGGCGATCCAACACCCATTAAATATCTCGGCTTATCAACAGGTATTAAAGAAACAGTATGAGCAACAACTGACCACATGTCAGCTTTGGGTTCACCCAGGCTCAACCCACCTATAGCATATCCAGGAAAATCAAAACAGGTTATCTGTTCTACAGATTTTGTTCTAAGATCGTTATAAATTCCTCCTTGAATAATGCCAAATAACAGCTGTTCGTTATTGTGTTTTGCAACCACACATCTTTGTGCCCACTGCGACGTAATCTCTACAGCATATTCAACATTACGCCTGTTAATGGGATTTTGAGGGCATATATCAAGAGCCATTATTATATCAGCTCCAAATTTTTCCTGTATATCTATTGATAACTCGGGAGTAATAAAATGTTCACTACCATCGATGTGTGACCTGAAATATATACCATCATCTTTAATTTTATTAAAAGAAGACAAGCTAAATATCTGATATCCTCCACTATCGGTTAAAATGGGTCGATTCCATCGTATAAAGTTATGTAAACCGCCTGCTCTCTCTATAATAGCTACGCCTGGTCTTAAAAATAAATGATATGAATTACATAAAATCATTTCTACATCAATTTTTTCCAGATCGTCGGAAGTCAAACTGCGAATACTTCCCTGCGATCCAACCGGAAGAAATACAGGCGTGCTAACATTACCGTGTTTAAGCCTTAACTCACCCAACCGCGCATTTGTATGTGCACAGGTAAAATATACTTGATAATTAGCGTTATGCATGGATGTTTGTCTGATGTCTTCTCCAGTAATTGATATATCTGCTGAGTGCTTTAACAGCCTCTGATATAGAATCGAATACAGGGACACCTGCATTGATCAATTTCGCTTTTTCTTCCTCAATAATCTTCCATCGGAATTTATCCATCGGATTTTCATAAGATTTTACTCTTGGCATAATAGCAATTATTGGCTTTCCCCTTCTATCAAAATTGTTCAATATCATGGTTGTATTCATTTTCATTATATATGCCCATATGTCATCAGCCATCGGATTATCTTCAGACGATTGAATTATTAAAAAATCATAATCGGGGCTTTCCAGAAACAACCGTGGTACTTCAGCAAGTTTGATTCCTTCATCCCCCCAAATTGATGTATCAAGTGGATTGCTGAGCCAGTCCCATAATCCTGGTACGATAGCTTTTAATTTATTCTTAATATCAAACGGTAATGGAGGTAAAATAATTCCCGCGGCTTCAGCTAGATCAGCAGCAATAACCGCCTTACCACCTCCACCACCCATTATAGCGGCCCTATTACAATAAACAGGAGGTAGTTCATAAAAAAGCATCAGCAGGTTCAGCATTTCATCTATGTCATCAACCTCAATTGCCCCTGATTGTTTAAAAGCTATTTTCCATATATCTTGTTCTCCTGCAATAGCAGCAGTATGCGATGATGCCGCCCTTGAACCAGCATTTCCCTTGCCGCCTTTTATCACAATGACGGGTTTACGATCAGCCACTGTCTTTAACGCATCGAAGAAGCTTTTCCCGTTTTTAGTTCCTTCAAAATACGCAGCAACGATAGAGGTATTATCATCATACGCAAAATAATGTAATAATTCGCATTCATTTACATCCAACGCGTTACCGTAGCTCACAGCTTTTGAAAAACGCAATCCCGCCACGGCGCCGTTCTGTATCAACAGCGTTGCAGCACCTCCACTTTGAAATATTACCCCGATATTTCCTTTAATGCCGGGCATATTGTAACCGAAAGCTATGCCGCTTTCAGGGCTATAAATACCCATACAGTTAGGGCCTATCAAACGAATACCGTACTCCTGTGCTTTGGCTAAAACCTGCCTTTCCAATTCAATTGCTTCCTTACGGCCGGTCTCACTGAATCTGGCAGTTAACAAATGTACAATTTTAACCTGTTTAAGCGCACATTCATCGAGTAATTGAAGAACTTTATCAGTAGCTACACAACATATGACGAAATCAACATTCCCAGGTATTTCCAGCATACTGGGATACGATTTTAAACCCTGAATAATTTCATTCTGGGGATTTACCGGATAAATTGCCCCTTTAAATTTATGTTCTATCAAATGCCTGAGAAAATGATATCCAAATGAAAGAGGATGCTCTGAAGCTCCTACTACAGCTATGCTATCTGGATAGAATGCATAATCCAGTATTTTGAATCGTTCTGAACCTATAGTATCCATATATCGATTGTCATAACTGCGAAAATAATACCGAGGTAGGGGAATGCGGAAAGTTTGTAGATAATCCAGGCATTTTTATTAACAGGATTAAGCCAAAGCCTTATGCTCGCAATGACCAGTATTATATTTAATATTATGGAAATAATAAGATAAAGCCAGTGAAATTGACGCATACAAAAGTATAACGACAGCGTTATCGCTGCCAGGATAAATGATAGTATTACCAAGATTTTTATCACTTCACTGTCTTTGTAGTTCAGCGGAAAATATCTCAAACCGGCATTTTCATAATCCGATCTATTGGCTATCATCAGCGTCCATACGTGGATTGGAGTCCATAATGCAATCATAAGAAATAGAAATACAGGCAAAATTTCTATGTTCGGATGCTTGGTAACTGCGTACCAGCCGACCAGTACAGGAGAACTTCCCGCGATTATACCCAGAATAGTGCAGGAAAAAGTTTTACGAAATATGCTCGAAGCTATAATACCTGCTAATCCTATAAAAAAGCATACTGGCGAGAGAATGTAAGCGGATATTAAGCCGCCTGTAATTAGTAATATAATCAACGGTAAAGCCTTTTCAGGTGGATTAATCCTTTTATCGGGCAGTGGCCTTTTACAGGTTCGCTTCATTCTGGAATCTACTTCACGGTCCAGGTAGTTGGTCAGTCCATTGGCACCGGCACTTCCCAATAAGATAGCTAAAATAACCATTAAAAAATCGCCGGCCGAAAAGCCGGTGTTAACTTTTGCAGAAATTAAGAATGAGCATAACCCAATAAAGAGAAGTAAACTCGTTTCTTTCGGTTTCAAAACTTCAATATAATCTATCCACTGAAAACGCAAACTCAAAATTAAACTCAATCCTCAGATAATGATAATCTTATAAGGCTCTCGTAACTAAGTCCGAATATAATACAAACCCCATAATTTTACCGTACAAATATATAACAGACCATGATAAATTAATTGATCATCACCTGTATAAATAAACCGGATAAGGATTGTCAATCAGCTTTACAGCGATGCTATCTTCGACTCCCAATAGTTTATTTGTAACAATTGAATATGTATCACCGCTATTGAGATTAGTTAAAATACTGAGAAAATCCATTGACGGTTTTTCGTAAAATTCTACCTGAGGAGATTTAATGCCGGCAAGTTCAGCAGCCATATCAATGGCTTTTTGGATATCACCTATTTCATCGACCAATCCTAACTCTTTAGCTTGAAGACCCGTATAGATCTGGCCATTAGCAAGCTCCCTGACCCTCTGTTTATCCATATGTCTTCCCTCGGCGACAACATTAATAAAACGGTCATATAGCTGATCTGTGATACCCTGAATTAAACTTTTCTCCTCTTCAGTCAATGGCCGCATACCGGCGTACATATCTTTATATTTTCCGGCCTTCAATATTTCCATTTTTATCCCCACTTTATCAAATAAGCCGCTCAGGTCCGGAATCTGGGTTATAACGCCAATACTGCCCGTCTGAGTTGTAGCCAATGCCACAATTTTGTCTGCTTTAGCCGAGATATAGTAGCCTCCCGATGTAGCAATTGTCCTCATGCTTACTACCACAGGTTTTTTGACTCTACTTAAGCTACTGACGATTTCTTCACACGCTGATGGGTCTCCGCCAGGGCTGTTTATCCTCAAAACAATGGCTTTAACAAAGGGATCGTTTTCCGCCCTCTTAAAATAACCCCTTACTTCATCAGGTGTTATTACGGCCCCACCCAGAAACATATTACCCCTGCCGATTTGTATGGTACCATTAAGGCTAATAATAGCAACTTTATCAGTCGGCATTATGCAAGCTGTGAACAATGAAACTATGATGAATATCACTATGAGAACTAAAACCGATCTATACATTCATTGCCTCCGATCTAAAAACGAACAAATTAATATCAATAGTAAGATCACCTTACTTATCGATGCCATCAAGATAAGACTGTAAAATGATCGTAGCGGCTGCCGCATCCACTCCATCTTTTAAGCTTGCACCACGCTTCCCCGCCTCTTTCAATTTCTGACTTGCAGATACAGAAGTCAGTCTTTCATCCTGCATTATTATCTCAGCGACAATGGACTTCTCTATTTTAATCTTGAAATCCAGCACCTTTTTAGCCTGTTTACCGATTTCTCCTCTCAATGAATAGGGCAATCCAATTATAATCTGGCTCACATTATATTTTTTAACCAGCTTCAGAACCTCATTGACAGCCTGTTCGTCACTTTCCCGTACAATTGTCATCAACGGTGAAGCCAGCGTTTGAGATGGATCGGACAGTGCTACCCCGATTTTTTTATCACCTATATCAAGTCCCAGAATTCTTGGCATATCAACCTGTTAGCATCTTTTCGATAAATTTGGGAGTGTACGAAAGTGCCTCATCGATTTTATCCGGATCTTTTGCACCTGCCTGGGCCATTTCAGCCTTTCCTCCTCCACCACCACCTGCCTTTTCGGCAACCATTTTAACAAGTTTACCGCTATGAATTCCTTTCTTAACCAGATCAGGGGTTGCAGCAGCGACAAATCCGGGTTTATTTTCATATACTGTTGCCAGCACAACGACTATACTTTTCATTTTATTCTTTAACATATCGGCAATTTCCATCATGGAAGCAGAAGGCATGGGAGATACTTTTGAAACAATAAAATTAACGTTGTTTACAGACTTAATATTATCTATTAGTTTTTCAGCTTCGTATTTATTTAATTCTCCACGAAGTGAATTAACCAGTTTCGACATACTGCCCAGTTCGGCAACAAGATTGTTTACCTTGACAGGCAATTCATTTACTGAGCATCTCAAATCATTGGATATAAGCTCCAGAATAGAAAACCTGTCAGCAACATATGTTTCAGCCACCCTGCCGGTTACCGCCTCTATCCTCCGCAATCCGGTACCGATACTCGACTCACCCGTTATTAAAAATAATCCAATTTCTCCCGTTGATCTCACATGGGTACCACCGCATAACTCGTTGCTGATTTGCGGTGTCCCTATCTTAACCATCCTCACAACGTCACCGTACTTCTCTTCAAAAATCGCAGTTGCACCCTGCGCTATAGCCTCGTCAAATAAGCAAGTTTCGGTAATAACATGCAGATTTTTCCGAATTATATCGTTAACTTCTGATTGGATATCTCTTAACTGCTCTTTGCTTATAGTACCAAGATGGACAAAATCAAAACGCAGCCTCTCCGGCGCAACCAGCGATCCGCGCTGAGCTACATGACTTCCTAAAGTCTTTCGCAACACGGCCTGCAATATGTGGGTCGCTGTATGATTCCGAGCTATATCCAATCTACGACTTTCATCAACTATAGCCTCTACTTTATCATCTATCTCGAACTGCCCTTTATCAACATAGCCCATCACGGCCAACTGGCCTGAAGGTAAATATAGAGTATTAGATACCTTAAAAACCCCTTTATCCGATCTGACAATCCCTGTATCTCCAACCTGGCCACCCATTTCACCGTAAAATGGCGATGGGTTAATCAACAAGAACACATGCTGCCCCTCTACTGCTCTCTCAACGCTGTTAGCCGATTTTTCGTCAATTATGCCTATTATATTAGAGTTCGATACAAGTTCATCATATCCGGTAAATTTTATATCCTGACCATGCTTATAATTCAACGCAACGGCTGGTGCCAATTCTCCAGCAAATTTATGAGCGGCTCTGGCTCTTTCACGCTGCTTTATCATTTCCTGCTCAAATCCCGCACGATCTACTCGAATGCCGTGATCACGGGCAATTTCAGATGTCAGTTCAAACGGAAAGCCGTATGTATCCCAGAATTTAAACACTTCTTCATTTTTTAAATAGTCTCTTTTCTGAGATGCAGCTTCCGCAATAGCCTTTTCGCACAAATTTATGCCAGCATCAAGCGTATCGTAGAATTTCTCCTCTTCGGTATCGATCACATTTTTTATCAGCTTTTCATTCTTAACCAGTTCCGGATAAACCTGCCCCATTTTATTGATAACAACCTGGGCCACTTCGCTCATAAACATTTCACTGATGCCGATTCGTCTGCCCATAAAACAGGCTCTGCGTAATATACGTCTTAATACATATCCCCGGCCCTCATTTGAAGGAAGTACACCATCGGCTATCAGAAACGATATGCCTCTGCTATGTTCAGCTATTATTTTCACAGACCTATCAACTTCAACGGTTTTACCTTTATCTTTAGATGAACGGGATAATACTTTAAACACCTTATCTATGATTGGAACAAAGAGGTCGGTTTCATATATAGTTGGGCTGTCGTTGCATGCCGCTGTAATACGTTCCAGCCCCATGCCTGTATCAATATTAGGTTTTGGCAGCTTCGTTCTATTACCCAGTTTATCCTGATTATATTCCGTAAAAACAAGGTTCCATATTTCAGAAAATCTGCCACAGCTACATGATGGATCACAATCAGGCTTGCCGCAACCATACTTTTCTCCAAAATCAAAATGAATTTCGCTGCATGGCCCACAAGGCCCGCTATCTCCTGCGGGGCCCCAGAAATTATCTTTTTCACCGAGTCTGACAATCTTGCCGACGGGAAAGCCTATGTGTTTCCATATGCTGAAGGCTTCATCATCGTCAGTAAAGATGGTCACCCATAATCTATCTGGATCCAACTTCAAATATTCTGTAACAAATTCCCATGCCCACTGGATTGCTTCCTTTTTAAAATAATCACCAACACTGAAATTGCCAAGCATCTCAAAAAAAGTTAGATGCTTATTATCTCCTACTGAATCTATATCGGTGGTTCTAAAGCATTTTTGACAGGATGCAAGTCTTGGATTCGGTGGCGTTGCCTGACCCAGAAAGTAGGGTTTAATCTGCACCATACCCGCAGTTGTAAGCAGCAAAGTAGGATCACCATGCGGAATCAAGGATGAACTTGGCAATATAATGTGATCCCTATCTTCAAAATACTTTAAAAAAAGAGCCCTTATTTCATTACTCAACACGGGTAACCACCTCAAATTTTGTGATAATCAACCAATTGGACACTCAACTCTCGATTGCTTAAAATGAAATATACATAACGTTTTTTAAAAGGCTTAATAACATATGTTACAATCTTAAAAACAAGGTTACAAGTATGCCTCTTTATGAATACTGGTGCAATACGTGTAAAAACAAAATAGAAGTTTTCCTGCGTAGCTTTAATACTGACATTCTTACATGTCCGGTCTGCAAACATGACACTCTCGAGCGTCGTTTCTCCAAGTTTATGGTTCAGAAATCTTATAAAGATATATATGATAGCATTCTTTCCGATTCACAGCTAATCAAGGGTATGATGAACAATGATCCCAGAGCACTGGTTGAATGGAATAAGAGAATGACCGGTAGTGAACCCGTATCACCAGAGTACCAGGAAACGATTGAACGTATGGAACACGGCGAAATGCCTCCATTGTATAATAACAATAATGGTAATGAAATTAATGATATAAACAGGGGCGATTCCAATGCCGGTATATGAATATAGATGCAATAAATGTAATATAAAATTCAGCATATTTATGCACATAATGGAACATGGCAGACAGATCATCTGCCCGAACTGTTTGGAAAATGATATTTCGCGCATTTATTCAAGCTTCTCAATCCATCGTTCAATAAAGTCTATATACGATGAAAATAATGACCCCAGGTCCCCTGATTATTACAAAGATCCGCGTAATATAGGTAGACAATTAGAGAAAAGGTTTAAAGATATGAACATGGAAGTGCCTGCGGAAATAAAACAAAAAATTGAATCCGTCAGAGAAGGTGTAATGCCGGAAGCACTAAAGGATTTTAATAGTGCATCGCCAGACGCTGCGTATCATTGATGTAAACATAAACCGTACCTGCGAAGGTCTTCGTGTTCTCGAGGACATATCCAGATTTTTATTGGAAGATAGAAATTCCAGCAGACAGCTAAAAATAATCAGACATTCTTTAAGAGACATTGGCGGTAAATTAGGCCTTAAACTGGAAAGATCGCGCGATGTCGATGGGGATATAGGATCGGACTTTGATTTATCCGATCGACATGATGATTTATATTCACTCGTCAAGGCCAATTCAAGACGAATAGAAGAAGGCTTACGAGTTCTCGAAGAAATTTCTAAACTTCCCGAATTTATAGGATTACTATCTTCCGAAGTATTCCATAGCCATCGGTACTCTGTTTACAGACTGGCTAAAAACATAATAATGAATGTATCGTCTTTGAAATATCTTTCCAGAGTGCATGGTCTGTACGTTGTAATCACACCTACCCCCGACAATAAAAATGAAATAATACGATTTTCAGAACTTGCCATCAATGCAGGTGCCAAGATTATTGGTCTGCGGAGTAATTACAAAAAACGATCCTTCAAAATAGAGCCTGACACCCTTTATAAACTATTGGAACTATGTGATAGAAAAGGCGTTCTATTTATACTCCATGACCAAATTGAGACCGCTTTACGTATTAAGCCACATGGAATATGTATTGAGAAGTGTCTGAATAACGCATCATGGCTACAGGATGTTCTGCCCGACCATACTATAATAGGTAAGGTGGTAAAATCTGATAGTCAATATATTAGCGCTGAAAGGCAATGTTATAATTTTTTCATAATAGATTTTGATTTATCGAAAAAGAAAATCGAACCGTTAAGTGAGAATACAGGTATCTTCAGGAAAATTTTTATGCTCCATGATTGCACAATTGCTGAAGTGGATAGTTTAATCAGAAATGGTGCAGAATGTTTTGCAATCGAAATACCAGATTATCTAAGCGAAGAGAATATTCATAAAATACAAATATTGAGTAACCAAATTGAAAAAAAGAAAAGACATAACAAACAATCTGGACAGCATATCTGAAAAGATAAGATCTACCCTCACAGAAAAAGACTCCGCACGTGAGGAGTGTTTAAAAAACTGCCGTGAAATTATTCGTCTCAGCTCGACAGCCATACGAGCTGTTCACCGAGGAGAAAACCAAAAAGCTTCATCGCTGATTTCATCAGCATCCAAGTTAATAAACAGAACAAAGACAGAGCTATCAAATAAGCATATCGATATTCTACATGCAAATTATATGCATGATTCCTGTAAAGAATACGCTGAAGCTGTTATAACATATTCCATAATTTTTAAGAGGTCTATACCCGATCCGGATTTATTGGGGATACCCTACTCTGCTTATTTAAACGGATTAGCAGAATCGATAGGAGAATTAAGGAGGTTTATTTTAGACAGTCTTCGTTCGAATAAGTATTCTCAGGCAGAGGAATTATTAACCATCATGGATCATATTTACACAATTCTTGTATCAATGGACTTCCCCGATGCAATTACCTATGGTTTGAGAAGAAATACTGACAATGCCAGAGGAATAATTGAAAGGACTCGAGGTGATATAACGTTACTTTCACAAAATAACATACTGCAGCAAAAATTAAGCCTGCTTGAAAGAAAAATTAAGTAATTTGACGTATCCTGCTTAGCTTGACTTTAATTGTTCGCACTGTTAAAATTCCGAATTTGGTGGGCATGTCGTAGATTAGAAGCTGACCTGCCCATAATTTATCATTTAAGGAGGCACTATGGTACAAATTCCCCCGATCTTTTGGATAGTTCCTGTTGCCGGTGCACTGACCTTGCTTTTTGCCATATTGCTGGCGGTAAATATTATGCGCCGGCCCACAGGCACACCAAAGATGAAAGAAATTGGTGACATGATCTTTGAGGGTGCGTGGGCATTTCTTAAAAGGCAGTACAGTACAATTGCTATCTATGCCGTGGCAGTAGCAATCATAATCGGCGTCATTGTAGCTGTACTACCACCTGAAGAGGCTTTGCAGAAAGCAGGCTACGATGCATTTTCAATCGGCTGGCATACCGCTCTGGCTTTTCTGGTCGGTGCTTTCTGCTCCGGTTTATCAGGCTTTATAGGCATGTATATTGCCGTAAAGTCAAACGTTCGCTGTGCTGCCGCCGCACAGAAAAATCTTACTGAAGCAGTAAGAGTTGCACTTCATGGTGGTGCAGTCTCTGGTTTTCTTATCACGGCACTCAGCCTTATCGGTGTGACTGTGATATTTTTCGCTTTCGGCGGTGCTAACACACCCGAACTTTCACCGCATCTCATTGTAGGGTTTGGCTTCGGCGCAAGCTTTGTTGCACTCTTTGCGCAGCTCGGAGGTGGTATCTATACCAAAGCTGCTGATATGGGAGCCGACCTTGTTGGTAAAGTAGAAGCAGGTATACCTGAAGATGATCCCCGCAATGCTGCCGTGATAGCAGATCTTGTCGGTGATAATGTTGGCGACTGCGCCGGCCGTGGAGCCGATCTCTTCGAATCCACTGCTGCTGAGAACATCGGTGCCATGATCCTGGGTATCATTGCATATGTGGCTACTCACAATGTCGCCTGGGTTCTCTTTCCGCTGGTTGTCCGCGGCTTTGGTCTGGTTGCCAGCATGATCGGTTTACTTATCGTTAAAGCCAAAGAAAATGAAAACGCCATGAATGCCCTCAACAGGGGTTACTTCCTTGCAATCGGTCTTTCGATAATTGGTCTTGCCCTGACTGTATATTATATGCTCGGTAACTGGTGGTTATTCGGTGCCGGTCTTGTAGGTATAGCGGCAAGTATTGTAACCATCTATATAACTCAGTACTATACCGAATCACGCTATAAACCGGTTAAGGACATAGCTGAAGCTTCTAAAACCGGCCCCGCTACTAATATTGTTACCGGATTAGCTGTAGGTTTTGAGACTACTCTGGCAACAGCGGTTACCATTGGTTTAGCCCTGGTCCTGGCACACTGGTTCGGTGAAGCGAGCGGTGTGCAAGGCGGAGGTGCATTCGGTACCGCAGTCGCAACCATGGGAATGCTCATGACCTGCCCGTATGTACTCTCGATGGACACTTTTGGTCCCATTACAGATAATGCCAATGGCATCAATGAAATGGCAGGAGCAGGCAAGGAAATCCGAAGGATCACAGATAGACTGGATGCTGTAGGCAATACTACCAAAGCACTTACCAAGGGCTATGCCATGGTATCAGCGGGTCTGGCCGCGTTTTTGCTTTTCCAAGCTTACCTTGATAGGGTCTCATTCCTAAGATATGGAGTAGCCGGTAAATTCGATGTAGTTAATATAGCTCGTATTGATGTTTTTGTAGGTGCGCTGCTTGCGGCTATGCTTGTCTACCTTTTCAGCTCATGGGCAATCAAATCCGTTGGTAAAACGGCCAGCCAGATTATCGCTGCCGTACGCAAACAGTTTAAAGAGCATCCCGGTATTATGGCAGGAACTGAAAAACCAAACTACGGCGAAATTGTAGATATCACCGCCAGAGCCGGACTAAAGGAAATGATAGCTCCTGCATTACTGCCTGTACTTGCACCGGTTGTTATCGGCCTTATTTTCAAATATGTCGCACTAAACTTCGATGCAGCGCAGGTGGTAGCCGGACTTCTAATGATTGGTACTATTGCAGGTATTATGCTGGCTTCCTTCATGAACAACGGCGGAGGTGCCTGGGACAATGCCAAGAAGATGATTGAAGATGAGCAGCTTAAAGATGATAAAGGCAATATCCTTGGCAAAGGGTCGGATGCTCATAAAGCTGCTGTGGTAGGCGATACAGTGGGCGATCCTCTGAAGGACACCGCCGGTCCCTCACTGCATGTTCTGGTTAAGCTACTCAGCACTATTACTCTGGTACTTTGTCCTCTTTTCGTCTGAAAAAATATAAAGTATTTAAAGGGGCAGTCATCTGATGAAGGGATTGCCCCTTTTTTCATCCCCAATGGTAGTTTGCGGACCATGACCGGGATATACGATGGTATCATCAGGCAACGTGTATAGCTTTTTCTTTATGCTATATTCAAGCTGCTCAAAACTGCAGCCGGGAAAATCGGTACGGCCAATTCCCTGATAAAATAATGTATCGCCGCTGAAAAGAATACCGTGCCCGTATAAACATATCTCGTCCGCACAGTGCCCGGGCGTATATAATACCTTAAAATGCAGATCATCAATATCAATCGTATCCCCATCCTTCAAAACAATGTCGGGCTCGGCTAAAGAGGCACTGCTTCCAGACATTGCGCTGACCAGTCTGACAAATGCACCGGGAGCCGTTTTAACGTTCCCGCCAGCCGCAAATTTTGCGCCTGTAGCAACCTTTACAGCCTTAACCGCGCCTATATGATCAAAATGTGAATGTGTTATTACTATTAATTCAATTTTTAGATTCAGCCTGTTTATAGCTGTTAGTATCTCTCTGGCATCAGCACCCGGATCGATGACCATTCCCCTTCTGGTTTGATCAGAACCGACAATATAACAATTGGTGGCTATAAAACCGACAGTTAAGGCCTGAAATATCATTTTATATCTCCGTTAATCAAATTTTATAAATATTAACGCCCCGCTTTTATGATATAAAAATGGGGCGTTAAAATAAAATCGTGTCTAAACTTAATGAACTGCTAAAATAAATTATCTATGTGGATCTTATTTCTTCTCTCATAAATTTAACATAAGCCAGAATAAAACAAACAGCAGTTAGCGCAATAAGACCGACCATTTGCGGCCAGACGATCAATAAGCTCTGTGTAAGAGGTAGTGGGGTGGGTTTAAGACCGCTGTATATGCCGATCATCATCATGGTTGGGCTGGTAGTCCCCAGGACGGGCAGCAGTATGGCCTGAATGCTCTCAGCGTACAGTGTGCCGGGATTGATACGGCTTATCATCCTGTATAAAGTATCAAATTGGGCTACTTCTTCTACTGTTGAATTCTGGTTTACGGGGATTATTGCCTGCGCAATTAATCCCGCTATCAATGACATAAAAAGGAAGAGAAACAACCATAATGCTATTGAAGCCAGTGCCGATGTGGATGTTTTCTTAAACAGGACAGAGAACAGTATTGATAGCGACATCCAGAAAGCACCGTAAAGAACGCTTACAAAAATAAAAGTAAATAATCTCAATATTTCTTCCGCTTCGGGGGGCACACCTATCAAGCGCAAACCCAGCCCCGCTACAAGAGTTACAATGCTGAAAATTAGAATAGCTATCATGACAAGGCCGGCCAGAAACTTACCGTTAATGATATTATCTCTGTAGATCGGTTGCGCCAGCAGCCTGCTCAGGTTACCACTCGTCCTTTCACTGTTAATGGCATCAAAACCGAGGGCAATTCCGATAATTGGAATAAACAAAGACATGAAAAGCGGGAAAGAAAACGGAATATCCTTGCCGCCCACTATAAACAAATTTAGAAATACATATCTTGTCGTTTCGTCAACTGCAGAGCGTATATTCTGAGCAGCGATATATATGCTGGCTATTCCCGCCAAATATACCAGCAGAAATAAAATTACAAATCGTCTGCTATTAAAGTTGTCGGAAAGCTCTTTCCAGAAAACCTCAAATAACCCTGTCATATTACGACTCTTTAAAATATTTCATATAAACTTCTTCGAGCTCGAATTCTTCGACCTTCATTTGCAATTTCAATCCTGTTATTTTTAACACAACCTCTTCCAGTTTACTGCATATATTATCCTGGCAGACAACAACAGTAGTATTTGCTCTGCTGATAATATCGACCACTTCAGGAAGTTTTTGTATTTCTTCACGCAACTGCGGAGTCAGCTGTGCAATCGGAATAATAATGTTAAACTGACCCTTCCTCAATATTTCCCTGCCTAATTTATCGATCGATCCGGATGCCACCAATTTGCCCTTAGAAAAAATACCTACACCGGTACATATTTTTTGAACCTGATGCAAAAGATGTGACGATATCACAACCGTCACTTTTTCCTCGGCCATTTTGTTTATAAGATTTAAAACCTGATCGGTCCCCTCAGGGTCTATGCCACTGGTAGGCTCGTCGAAAATGGCTATTTGCGGGTCTTTAACCATAACATCGGCAATACCCAATCTCTGTTTCATTCCATGTGAAAACTTTCCGACAAGCTGATCTCTGGAATCTTTCAAACCCACCAATTCCAGCAGACCATCGATTTTATCATTAAGCCGGTTACCTGCAAGACCGTTGAGCCTTGCAGTATATTCCAGGTTTTCCTTTGCCGTGAGGTCGTCATAGAATCCGATTTTCTCGGGCATATATCCTACTACTCTTTTTACTTTGATGGGTTCTCTGGCAGGGTCCAAACCATTGATTTTGACGGTACCGGAAGTGGGCTCACATAAACCCATAAGCATAAGTATAGTAGTTGTTTTACCCGCACCGTTTGGTCCTAAAAGGCCGAACACCTCACCCCGTGCGATATTTAAGTTTATCCTATCCACAGCCAGGAATTTACCGTAAGCTTTGGTCAGATCTTTTGTTTCAATTACAAATTCGTTACTCATATTTTAGTCATCTTCGTCCAAAGCGGATGAAAATAATTGCCAGTACAACTATAACCAGAACGACTATTCCAACTCCCACCCATCCCCATATCGTGGGGGTAAGTACGGTCACTCTGATCTGCAGATTAGTAAAAGCATATTTGCCTTCCGGCTCCGCCTGAACGGTAATCATATAATCACCGGCTATGGTTTTTTCGGAAGGCCTTATTGTTACCTCAATCTCCTTGGAATCACCTGCTTTAAACGAAGTGATTTTATCGGGGTTACAATTAACAGTCCAGCCGCTCGGACGATCTTTCGCCTGGCATTCGATCGTCACGTTTTGCATATCACCTGTGCCAGTATTCATCAATTTAACAGTGAATTTGTTATCCTGACCGGCCGTAGCTTCGGTATTCAACCTGCCATCGGGAGTGGTCATCTTTAAATCGTAATTAACCGTAACAATGGCAGTAAGATTGATAGATGCCTTTAAATCACCCGAGCTTACTTCAAATACAACCGGATATGAACCGGGAGCAGGCACCTTCCAAACATACGGCGTCAGGCTGAGTTTAATGGATTCCGGATAACTTTTGGTCGGATCCAGCCTTATTGCTTTAATTTCCTGTCCGCTGCCATAACCCGGTGCAATAGTATAGTTAAATCCCTGCGGTGCAGTCGCATTTAAATCAAACGTTTTGGGCTCCTTACCGCCAACATATTGAACACTTATATCCCATGAATAATTGACACCCGCGTAGCTACTTAAGACGGGATACTGGCAGGTCAGAACTATTTTTTCAGCCTGCTGTTCATCGTAATCTGTTGGAACGGTCTTTCCCGAAAAATAAGATCCCTGCATCGCCAGCACCGGGTTGGACATTAACAAACAAAGGCAAACAACAAAAGCTAAAATCAGGGACCTTGAAATAATCACGGACCTATTTTTCATTCATATACCTCCACAATCAATTGGGCTTATTCATGCAGTAAATAGTTGAATGTGCAAACGAAAATATAATTTAACTCAATAATTAATAGATGTCAAATGGAATAAATTGTCTTATATGTACAAACCTATCTTGATTTATTAGCTTAATCAAAATATACTAAAAATGCTATTAATACATAATTTGCGATATAGCAAAAAGGGAGGTGTGTATATGCCAGAATTGGAGATTGGAACAATCACAGATTTTTTCGCCCGACCAGTGGTAGCGGCTATACAATTGACCGGAGAGCTTAAAGTCGGCGACAAAATCCACATTAAAGGGCACACAACCGATATGGAATTAATTGTCAATTCCATGCAGATACATAATCAAAACGTCACTGTCGCCAAATCTGGGGATGCCGTTGGCGTCAAAGTTCCGGATAAAGTCAGGCACGGTGACAAAGTATTTAAAATAGTAGATTGATGGCTAACCTGCCATACTTTTTATCAGGTTAGCCATCTCAATAGCGCTGTTTGCAGCGGTAAATCCTCTGTTGCCTTCTTTTGCACCTGCTCTTTCAATAGCCTGTTCGAGATTATCTGCGGTGATAATACCCTGTATGACCGGCACGCCCGTATCCAGGCTTAACCTGGCAATGCCCCTGTTCACTTCTGAAGCCACATACTCAAAATGCGGAGTACCTCCTCTGATTACACACCCCAGACAAATAACAGCATCATATCTTCCGGTTTCGATCATTTTCTTCGCAATTAAAGGTATTTCCATGCTTCCCGGCGTCCATGCTATATCCACATCCTGCTCATTCACACCGTGACGGGCCAGAGAATCCTTAGCACCTTCAAGTAATCTGTTGGTTATAATCTCATTAAACCGGGAAATTACAATTCCGAATTTTAACCCTTTGCCTACAAGCATTCCCTGATATTTTTTAGCCATATAAACCTCCTGTTCCAATATCTTGCGGATTAATCTTCTATAGCCAGTAAGTGCTCCAGCTTTTCGCGTTTAGTCTTCAGGTAGTTTTTATTGTGTTCGGTGGGCTTAACCCACAGGCGTATACTTTCCACAACCTTCAGCCCATAACTCTCCAGTCCTATTATCTTCTTGGGATTGTTGGTCAGTAGCTTAATTTCATGTAGTCCCAGATCCGCAAGAATTTGAGCACCTATCCCGTAATCCCTCAGATCGGGTTCGAAGCCCAGTGCGATATTTGCTTCAACAGTATCAAGCCCTTTATCCTGCAATTCATATGCCTTTAATTTATTATGTAAACCTATTCCCCGTCCTTCCTGCCTCATATATAGAAAGACACCCCGGCCCTCTTTAGCAATCATTCTCATTGCCATATTTACCTGTTCGCCGCAGTCGCACCTCAGGCTTCCGAAGACATCACCGGTTACGCATTCACTATGAACTCTGACAAGTACGGGGCTTCCGTTACTGATATCGCCCATCACCAGGGCAACATGTTCATCGGGATCCACCGTACTTTTATAAGCCATAATGGTGAAATCACCGTATTTAGTAGGGAATCTCGCCTCGGCTACTTTCTGAACCAGTTTCTCAAAACGCCTTCTGTATTTTATTAAATCCGCAATGCTTACGATTTTTAAATTTAATCGGGCTGCAAGCTCTTCCAGCTGCGGTAATCTGGCCATACTGCCATCTTCATTCAGTATTTCACATATAACACCCGCTGGATATAATCCAGCTAGCCTTGCAAGATCAACAATAGCCTCAGTATGGCCTGCACGCACTAGCACACCACCTTCTTTAGCACGCAGGGGAAACATATGTCCGGGTCGTGCGATATCCTCGGGTCTGGTTTTGGGATCCAGCACCGCTTTAACCGTCGCCGCCCGATCATATGCGGATATACCGCTTGTAGTCCTGTTTTTCGCCTCGATTGAGACTGCAAAGGCAGTGGTGAACTTGGATGTATTTTCCTGCACCATAGGAGGAATTTGAAGCTCGTCGAGTCTTTTACCTATAATCGGCATGCATACCAGACCCCTGGCATGTTTGAGCATGAAGTTGATGCTTTCAGGCGTTACCTTCTCGGCAGCAATAGCCAGATCGCCTTCATTTTCGCGATTTTCGTCATCGACTATGATGATAAATTTGCCCGCCTTAATTTCTTCGATAATCTCCGGAATAGATGATAATGGCATAAATATTACCTCTCTTTCACATAACCGTAGTGGTCAAGCATGTATATCAAATTTTCGTTTTTTTCTTTATTATGAAGTTTTTCTATGTATTTTGCCAGAATATCGACTTCAATATTAACCAAATCTCCTATTTTTAATCTTCCCAGGTTAGTATGCTGTCCTGTATAACCAACCAATGAAAAGGAAAATTCATCATCTGAACATTGTATAACCGTCAGACTAACGCCGTTTACGGCAATAAAGCATTTCTTCACAAGGTATCTGGTTATCTCTACTCCCACACCAACACTAACGATATTGGCGCCCATATCATTGCGAAAAGCTCTGACCCTTCCCATCCCATCAACATGTCCCTGAACAAAATGGCCGCCGAATCGGCCCGATGCGGACATTGCCCGCTCGAGGTTTACCGGATCGCCGACCCTTACCAAATTCAAATTTGTTAATCTCTTCGTCTCCGGCATTACTTCAACAGTAAAATAATCTTTTTTTAATCCCGTAACCGTCAAGCATGCCCCATTGACCGACATACTGTCCCCGGGTTTGGTTCCTTCGAGGACGGCCCTACCCTGAATTACCAGACCAGAAGGACTTATTTCTTTTACAATACCCGTTTCTTCAACAATGCCGGTAAACATGTGACTATTTTTCTATATACCCGATGATCAACAGTTCATTTTCAAATCTATCAACTTTTACGTTATTCAATCTTAACGCTTCCGTTACTTTTGCCACACCCCGGCCGCCAACAACGCTTTTAGCGTTTTCGCCCCCGATTATTATAGGCGCAATAAAGGCAAGTACCTTATCAACCAGTTTTCTATCGAAAAATTCACCCAGAAGTCTGCTCCCACCCTCCACCATAACCGTAGTAACTTCTCTTTGACCGAGTACTTTGAGTAACTCTTTTAAATCGATAAGCCCGTTTTCCGATTTTACTATTATATATTCGGTACCTTCGCGTTTGATATCAAGTTTCTGCCGGTTACTGTAACTGTCTGCCATCGCAACCAGCGTTCTTCCGGGTTCTGAAAACACTCTCGCGGTGGTAGGCACCCTTCCCTTTCCGTCCACAATAACCCGTAGGGGCTGCAATTTAGCCCGTCCACCCTTTCCACTGTACCCTCTGGCGGTCAGCATCGGGTCATCGATTAAAACCGTATTTGCACCCACCATAATGGCGTCTACAATATGCCGCTGACCGTGTGCGTAGTTCCTTGCCTCATCACTGGTAATCCATTTTGAGTCGCCGCTTCTGGTGGCGATTTTTCCGTCCAGACTCATAGCAAATTTGGCAATTACAAACGGTATACCCTCAGTGATATATTTAAAATAGCCCTCATTGATTTCTCTTGCCTTCTGCTCATATTCACCGACAAATGTCCTTATGCCTGCGTTTTCAAGCGCTGCAATTCCTTTTCCGTTTACAAGCGGATTCGGGTCAATTACCGAAATGTGGACTTCGGAAATACCGGCATTAATAATCGCATTGGTACAGGGTGGTGTTTTACCATAATGGCAGCATGGCTCCAGAGTCACATACATGGTAGCCCCCCTTGCCATATCGCCGGCTTGATTTAATGCCATTATCTCGGCGTGCTCCATCCCCGGCTGCTGAGTATGCCCCAGGCCGACCACAATCCCGTCCCTTACAATTACAGCGCCGACAGCCGGATTGGGGCTTGTATAGCCGAGTGCCAGCTCGGCCAGGGATAAAGAATACGCCATGTAATCAAGTGGACGATTCAACATATCAAACTAACTGCCGGATATTACAGATATAAAATCCACCGATGTACCCCAGCATACAGTCTACATGATGTGTTTTGACTATATACCAGTCGGTTTTTATAATCCGCTTTTGAATTCATTTTAACACCAGGCCATTTTAATTAGCAAAATTAATTATTATTCAACTACCGGTTTCGAATAGAGTTAGCACAAAGATAACTTAATATCATATAATTACTCAAATTTATATTTGAGGGAAATTTTTGAAGGCAATTAGAGAATTTTTAATCACACTGATAATAGCGGCGGCCATTTTTGCAGGCCTGCAGGTTTCCATTAAAAGTTTCGAAGTATTCAATGTGTCAATGCTTCCAACATTCCGCGAAGGCGATCTGATAATCGTCAATAAACTTGCGTACAGTTTCGGCAATCAGCCACAAAGGCAGGATGAAATAGTGTTTTACGCACCGGGCAACGGCGTTAAACCGGCTTTTGATTTCTTTTTTACCCAGCACCCATCCTGCTTTATAAAACGGGTAATCGGCCTGCCGGGAGATACGGTTGAGGTCCGGAACAAACAGGTAATCGTAAACGGTGTACCACTAACGGAACCTTATATTTACGACCCGCCCACCTACTATATGCCGCCGCGGATAATCCCACCGGGGGAGTACTTTGTACTTGGAGACAACCGGAACCACAGCAACGACTCGCATAACGGATGGCTGGTCCCTACAGAAGATATCATCGGTAAAGTATGGTTCAGATACTGGAAAGCTGAGTACCCGGATATCAGGCTGGTTATGATACCGCTTTTCATATTTATAATAGCGGTCCTCGCCCTCATAGTTCTGATCGACATGGTAAAAAACAGAAATAAATAGGGAAGATGAATATAACCTGCAGTTTAATCCCGGTTTTAAAGAGCTTGAATTCGATTTTGAGCTACTCCTGATAATCGACTGCTACCCGGACCTGGTAACCGGGCTGGGTTCCATTCGGAACCGGTGCCACGAATCTGCATGTTCCACCGGGACTGAGCACGCCCGAATTGTAATCGAGATCCGCAGGTATATCTATCATACCCGATTTACCCAGAACGTTGACCGATACTGTCACCCGGATATTTTTGACCTCAACTGCCACATCACCGGTATTTATAATCTGCCCTCTGACAAACGTATGCACTCCGTCCGGCTTCTCCTCTGCAGTAAGCGTATGCATTAAAACATCGATTGTTGCAACTTCCGATTTTACCTTGAAATCGAATGATTTTTCCGGTGAGACAGATTCATTCCCAAATTTATCAACCGATCTAACCACAAAATAATATTTTTTATCCGGATTGAGCCCGGTTAAGTCAACGCTATGCTGTTTTACCAGTGCTTCCTTCTGAGGAGTTGTAATTGTGCTGCCATCTTTAACATGCCATATAATCTGAGTTGTGGACTCTTCATCGGTAGTCCACAAAATCTCAACCGCAGTACCCGATAGCTTTCTCACCGTGATATCACTGATGATGGGCGGCTTATTATCGGCTGCTGCAGGCTCCCCTTTTTCCTCTGATTTATTTTCAGTTGATTGGGGTATGACGGGTAGATTACTCTGGCCGTACCTGTAAAAGGCGTATAAACCGCCTGCAACTACAGCTACGAGAAGAATAACAACAATCGATACGGTAACATATTTACTTCTTTTACTGCCTCCACCGTAAATTGTAAAAGGTTTCGATGACGATTGTGATGTGGTGCCGTCAGTTGACCAGACCAGAGTATTACCGCATCTGTTGCAAACAGGAGTACCGGCGTTAACAGGCTGGCGGCAGTTCGGGCAGACATATTCAAACTTCATTCCGCAATTGTAACAGAAAGCCGCTCCTACCAAATTTTGCGCACCACATCTGCCGCAAACGATTTTGCCATTCATATAAAATCGCCCGTCCTGAGTTTTCAGGAAGATATTTTAAGGCTTCGATGGCAATTATACAATTAACATCTCGATTCAATTAGCTTGTTGACACTTAAGCAAATTAAAAGCTAAAATACCGTTTGCGCCGAGGTAGCTCAGTCGGTAGAGCAGTAGACTGAAAATCTACGTGTCCCCAGTTCGATTCTGGGCCTCGGCACCACTCATTTAACCCGGCCGAAGTGGCGGAATGGTAGACGCGGCAGTCTCAAAAACTGTTGAGAGGCAACTCTCGTGTCGGTTCGAGTCCGACCTTCGGCACTTAGTTGATAGCTAAGCAGGCCGGAGATGACAAAAGCTGTAAAAGATCTTACCTTTTTATCAGATTTATCAGAGGGACAGAAAATTAACGGCAAAAATAATCAGAGCAATCAGCAGGATTATATCAAACAGCATACCGCTGAATAATACCAGAAGGCGGTTGTCCTTATTGATCAACTTAACTATTTCATTATAAGTCATCGACATTCTCCTTCCATAATATCTTTTAATCTTAAAAACGAATTGAAAAACAGAAAGGTTTAGTCGCATAATGATGCAGATTGACCTGTGAATTACTCTATGCTAATCTAATCTGCCGGATGCCGAGTTGTGTAGTGGTAGCACAGCGGACTTTGGATCCGTTTGCCCAGGTTCGAATCCTGGCTCGGCAGCCAGTCTGTTCTCATGTTCCCAGTTATCGACCTAAACCTTCGCCATCTTCGAAAACAAATCGTGGAGAAAGGACTGCCTATCATTTAGTTTGACACGGAGAAGAAAGCCTCTCACTACCTTATAGAACACCGCCCGGCCGCCATTAAGATGTTCATAGCCGTTAGGGTGAAAGCCGTTGCCGGCGCCCTGATAGCCCTTAACGCCTGTGGTATATTCAGCATAGTCTGGCACTGTGGTTTACTCCCCTGTTAGACTCGCTCTATCTATTATCCATCAAAAAAGACTTTCGTAATATTAGAAAAACAATTGATTTATCCTTCCCTTTGAGGGCCAGAAGTTTTTTGATAAAAAAATTCTTTCTGCTACGAGACTTAATTTAGGCCCATTGGCTTAGACCGGATATAGGCTTCCAATTGTAAGCAATCTATCCTGAGCCAGAATTTCGTTCTAGAGTTTCAGTAGGGCATTATCTCATACAGAATGCCATCAACGGTCCCAAGATATTAGTGATTGGAGATAAAAATGGTCTTAAGCGATTGGCTGGATAAGGGGTGGTTGGTTCAGCACCGACCTGACCGCCATGAAATCAGAGAGCTACTGGTTATTGCCGACCGGGCTATCACCGACGCCGAGGTCAAGGGAATCAGCCCTGATACACGGCTCAGCATCGCCCACAATGCCACTTTACAGTTGGCTATCGCCACTCTAGCGGCTATCGGTTATCATGCCGGGCATGAAGCACACCGCTACCGTGTCATCCAGTCCCTTGCTTATCCCCTCGGTGGTTGCCGCGGCACCATTCACATTCCGAAGGCTCCCATAAACCGGTTCATCATTGGCTGAAGATGGGGTTCAAGCAATCCTGTCTCTCATTAGATAGACCGGTGTATAGTCCTGCCTTCAAGCTGATTTAAACCTCGAAGTGCCTTGTAGAGATCGTTGAAATCGACTGCCATACAGCGCCGCTCTTCAAATGTTTCGTTATGGCACCGTACGTTGTCGGCCCCTTCGTAGGCCCTCTTAAGATCAAGCATAAAAGCATTCCGGCTGATATCCCGGTCCGCGTGGGTACAGTGTCCGGGTAGGTGTGCCACTTAAAGTCTTCGGTGAAATGGAAGACGTAGATTAAGTAAACATGGGTTTCGGTGTCCGAGGCGGGCAACCATGCGTTCTAAATAATCTCAAGCAGATCGCCTTTTTTTACCGAACCCCCGGTTATTACACGTGCGAAAACGCCTTCCCGGGGCATTACACATTTGCCGATCTGCCTGAAAATGGCACAATCCGAGTGGCATTTCTTTCCGATCTGGGTAATTTCAACCACAGCATTGCTCCCAATCTTCAATCTTGTTCCGATGGGAAGCGATACAAGGTCTATCCCACCTGTCGTGAAATTTTCGGCGAAATCACCGGGCCCGAAGGAAAAGCCACCAGCATTGAATTTCTCAATGCTCTCTATTGCGAGCAAACTCACCTGCCTGGTACTATCCGCGTTAGCATGTGCGTCGCCTTTGAGGCCCAAATTTTCGATAAGCTCTCCACGGTCAACCGGTACTTTACTCTCCCCTTTGTTTTTACTGGAACAGACCGATACTATGCAGGGTTTATCGAATGTAACTTTCTTTATATTCTTAGCCATATAAAAACTTTATTATACTAGCTCCGTCAATAATTTACCTTGTCGATGCCTTTCAGCCCCAGAATCGACCGCGCTTCATCCGGCGTAGCCGGTTCCAGGCTTAATTCACGCATTATACGGATTATCTTTTCCACCTGCTCTGCGCTGCTTTTAGCTAAAACTCCTTTGCTTAAATACAGGCTGTCTTCCAGTCCCACCCTTACATTTCCCCCGAGTGCAAGTGCAACACAACCGATTGCCATTTGATACCTGCCCGCACCCGCAGCGGACCAGGTAAAATTGCCCCTGCCGATGGCATCCTTAGCGGCATTATACAGTGTTACCAAGCTGTTAACGGTGGGAGGTACACCACCCAGCGTGCCGGTAATAAATTGCAGATGTACCGGCGATTTAATGTGCCCCCGCTGCATCATAAAGTAAAGATTATTTATCATTCCCAGATCATATATCTCAATTTCGGGTTTGGTATCGTTTGCCTGAAATATGGAAAGAAATTCACGCAGGGTCTTAAAGGTATTGGGGAAAATATAGTCTTCGCTTGCCAGTATGGACAATTTCTCCCACGGATATTTCCATTCCTTAATACGGTCTGCCATGTGAAAAATCGAGAAATTCATCGAGCCGAAATGGAGTGACGCCATCTCCGGCTTATAGGCTATAATCGGAGCCGCCCGCTGTTCGGTGCTTATACCCATTCCACCACCTGTCGAAATGCATATAACTGCATTGGTACGCGCCTTAATCCCCGCAAGTACTTCGCCGAATATCTCGATATCGGGTGTCGGCATACCGTTTTCGGGATTTCTAACATGAACGTGCAGGACGGCAGCACCTGCCTCTGCCGAACGTGCCCCATCATCGATAATCTGCCCGGGCGTTACAGGTAAATACGGCGACATACTGGGGAAATGGACCGAACCGGTAAGCGCAGAGGTAACAATAACTTTGGTAGTAGACATTTCATCCTCCTGTATGCAGCCTTAAATCGATATGCCCGCCCACAAAAAAGCATCCTGTTCGATAACGGTAAAACAACCAGACCCGGCCTGCCGGTACAAATAAGGTTATATTTTTCCTATTTAACAGGTAAATGTTAATTAATACATTATAAATTGTCAACGAGTGTCGATTTGTACGTGATTATTGTTCATGTTAATATAACATCCCGGAAATTCATTTGACTGCGACAGAAGTTGAATGCCGCTATTCTCGATATAATTGATGTTGATATATTTACAGTTTAATCGGGCATTCATTTAAACTCAAAAGGTTTTTACAGTTGAAAATCGATCTTCATGTTCATACCAACCGCCTGTCGCCCGATAGTCTGATGAGCCCTGAAGAAGCCATCCTGACCGCAAAGAAAATCGGACTTGATGGCATATGTTTTACAGAACACGACCGAGCATGGGACCTGGAAGAAATCGAATATCTCAGCAAAAAATACAACTTTCCGGTCTTCCGGGGTGTAGAAGTAATGGTTAAAGAAGGAGGAGAGATACTCGTATATGGTCTCAATATCAATTTTAAAACGGTTATCGATATTCAAACCTTAAGGGAACTGGTTCTTCAGGCTAACGGGTATATGATAGCCGCACATCCATTCAGGGGTTTCCCCTGCAACACCATAACGGAGTTTGATAAGGCCGCGGAACTTGTCCTGAAAAGGCCTGTTTTCGACAAAGTTGATGCTGTTGAGGGCTTCAACGGCCGTAATATGCAGGGGAACAACGTTTTTGCCTGCCAACTTGCAACAAAGCTTGGCAAAACATTTTCCGGAGGTAGCGATGCCCATTTCCAAAAAGAACTGGGAAAATGTGTTACCATATTTGATGGCAGTTTTAATTCCGAAATGGAGCTGTTAAATGAACTTAAAGCCGGAAGGTTTTTCGGTTCGGAAAACAGTGTAAAGGCATGATAATTGCTGGACTGACAGGCTCAATAGGTACCGGTAAAAGCACCGTGGCACAAATGTTTGCCGACCTCGGCGCATATATTATCGATGCTGACCAGCTTTCACGCGAAGTCGTTAAACCGGGGAAACCCGCATGGCAGAAGATCGTCGATTATTTCGGTAAAGACGTGCTCAACGACGATCTTACAATAAATCGCTCCAGGCTGGCGGATGTGGTGTTTAATGATAAAGCCAAGCTGGAAAAGCTCAACTCGATTGTTCACCCCGAAGTGCTGAAAGAGGATGCCCTGCTGGTGGAGAAGATAAAGACAGTCAATCCGGATGGTTTAATAGTCAAAGAAATACCGCTTCTTCTTGAGCTGGGCCCCGAACTGGCCCGAAAGATCGTAGATATTATCATCGTTGTCTACGCATCACCAGAAGTACAGCTTAAACGGTTGATAGAAAGAGGGATGAGTGAGGAAGATGCCAGAAACAGGATCAAGAATCAGATTCCAGTCGATGATAAAATTAAATCTGCCGACTTTGTGGTCAACAACAACGGCGATCTCGAATCGACCAGAGCACAGGTGTTCCAAATCTATAACCAGTTGATGGGTAAAAACAGGGGTTGATAAGAATTTTTGAACAGTAATAAAATTGAGTGCTATAATATTCGGCGTTTCTGCTGCTAACAGAACGATCATCGAATTCCTCGGTAGCTCAACGGTAGAGCGGGCGGCTGTTAACCGCTAGGTCGTAGGTTCGAATCCTACCCGAGGAGCCATTTTTCTTTTAAAAGCGATTTAAAAATTATCGCCGAATAATAAACCGGCTATGATGTAAATACCTCATAGCCGGCGATACAGGTCAAAAACCAACTGCTATATTTACTTTCTGCCGGCTTCTATAGATTCGGCAACCAGTTCGGCGATGTCCTTGGCTATCAGCTTCTCTTCGGCTCCTTTGGCCTTGATAGCGTCCACAAACATCTGCAGGCAGTACGGGCACGCTGAGGCTACAACCTCGGCGCCCGTCTCCATAACATGCTCGATGCGCGCTTCACT
>DAOTVU010000028.1:0-4614 GCA_034436215.1 Dehalococcoidia bacterium | reverse complement strand
TGGCTATCAGCTTCTCTTCGGCTCCTTTGGCCTTGATAGCGTCCACAAACATCTGCAGGCAGTACGGGCACGCTGAGGCTACAACCTCGGCGCCCGTCTCCATAACATGCTCGATGCGCGCTTCACTGATGCGCTTGCCGATGCGTTCCTCCATCCAGAAACGACCTCCTCCGGCACCGCAGCAGAACCCGTTATTGCGAGAACGTTCCATCTCCACCAGAGGCAACTTGTTGATCGCCTGTAATACATGTCTCTGGGGATCATAAATATCGTTGTGCCTTCCGAGATAGCAGGAGTCGTGATATGTAATTCTGTATTCTTTCATTTCGGCGGGCTTTATCTTCCCATCATTTATAAGCTGTGAAATGAAGGTGCTGTGATGGATAATTTCAAAATCGCCGCCAAACTGCGGATACTCGTTCTTGAGAGTATTGAAACAGTGAGGACACATTGTGATAATCTTCTTAACTTTGTAGTTCTTGAAAGTTTCAATATTCTGTGCTGCCAGCGTCTGGTAAAGGTATTCATTGCCCAGCCTCCTAGCGGGCTCTCCACAGCACATTTCCTCGGCTCCAAGTATAGCAAAGCTGACACCGGCAGCCTTTAATATTCTGGCCGTGGCGATCGCTATCTTGGTACTCCTTTCTTCGAGTGAGGCGGCACAACCGGTAAAGAACAGATATTCCACATTGCTGTCTTCAGAAAACTGCTTAATATCAAGGCCGGCAGCCCAATCCGTTCTGGTCAAAGTAGTGCCTTTACAGCTGTGTCCCCTTGCCTCAATGCATTTAAGTACGGCTTCGCCCGTTTCGGGAATCTGAGCTAAATCGAGTACAAGATGGCGCCTCATATCCACTATTTTATCTATATGTTCGATAAATACCGGGCATACATCCTGACAGGCACGACAGGTAGTGCATGACCATATTTCGTCTTCGGTGATAACTTCACCCACCATAGCTCTGGCAGGTGAAGACGTCTCTTCAGATGGAGCTGAAGAGCTTCCATTATCGGATTTTTTCGCAGCGGCCTTTTTAGCGGCCAGCAGAGCAGGAGCCTGCTCCAGCCAGTGTGCCTTTAAGTCCTGGACGATTTTACGCGGCGACAGCGGCTTTTGGGTGAGATAGGCAGGGCATCTATCCTGGCAGCGGCCACAGTTTGTACAGGCATCAAGATCAAACAACTGCTTCCAGGTAAAGTCCTGAATCCTGCCAACGCCATATGTCTCAGCGTTTTCCAGATCAACTCTGGTTAAAGCACCCTTGGGACGCGATGTTTTGAACAGGACATTCACCGGGGATATCAGAATGTGGGTAAGCTTTTCCCATGCCAGTATCACATAGAAAACGGCACCGACGGTGATTATAACATGACTATACCACAGAATCTGGTACCACATCACTCTGGTGGCTTCAGGTAAGCCGGCAAACAGGCTGGCAATCCAGAAACCCACAAATCTGACCTGGCCCCATTCAGGGTGCACGTAGTACTCGGGCTGTTGAAGACCAAGTGCTTCCGGTGTTGCTGCAATCATTCTGAAACCCTGCAGAAAGAATCCTGTTACTACTACGATGAATATCAGCAGCAGCGCAATGCCATCATCTAAAACGGTCTTCAATCTGTCCGGTTTTTGGATGTATCTGCGGATAAATGCCATCAACAGACCCACCAGAACCATCAAACCGGCGAGATTCCACAGACCGCCAAGATAGATATAAACCTGTCCATGAATGAATGCAGCGTGGAAAGGCTCGAAGAAATAATGATTGAGAAAATCCAATCCCGCACCTACAAACAGTAAAATACAACCCCAAAAGATGAGAAAATGCATTATTCCGGGATAAGGATCTCTAAAAAAGCGGCGGTGAAATATTCCATCGAGTATGCTGATTTTTATAAATTCCCATATGCGTTGGCCGAGATTATCAAAGCGGTTTTCAGGCCTGCCAAGCATCCACATCTGATAGCGTCTGTAGACCACATAAGCGATTAAACCGATCGCAGCTATAGCCGCTAAATAAACAAGAATCTGGACGAAAAACGGGATCTGCCAAAAGATTTCACGCGATGCTTCCATGTTTCTCCTTCCGCGTTTATTTACTCAAAAATCGCTATATTATACCACTTTTCATTCACAGTTCCAGCAGTTATGAACCGGAATATATTTGAAGACTCTAAAAACACAGCAGATAAACCGGCTCGATATCAGGCTTTAGAGTTGGCTGACTTGAAGGTCTTCCCTGCTGCACCGAACAATTTCTGTATTTGATCCAAGGGTATATTTACCGAGCCCATAGGAACCTCTCTGCCGTCGCAGAAATGATGGTAGTCTGTGCCGCCTGTAATAATAAGGTTATATCGATGGGCAATTGAAATGATCTCATCTACGGTCTTTTTATCATACTGGCCGTAGTATGCTTCGATACCCACCAGACCGGCGGCGATCAATTCAACCAAAATCTCGTCGAGATCTACAATATCCGCCGGATGGGCAAGCACCGGCAAACCCCGGGCATTACGAATGAGACGGACAGCATCTGCAGGTTGCACTTTTTCCCTCTCGACATAGGCGGGCCCATTACGCCCGATATAGTTATCAAATGCCTCCTTTTCGGTACCCACATAGCCTTTTTCAAGCATGGCCTGTGCAATATGTGGACGGCAGATGGATTCTCCTTTTGCCAGTTCCTGCACCCTGTCCCATTCAAGATCTATCCCCAACCGGCTTAATTTGTCTATCATTGACCGGGCACGTGCTATCCGCGACTCCCGTATTTCTTCAAGCGCCGAAATAAAAGACTCATTCTTATGATCGATAAAATATCCCAGTACGTGAAGCTCACCGGATTTTAAATCGGTATTAATTTCTACACCGGGAATCAACGTTATCTGCGGGCATTTTTGAGCTTGGGCCAATGCCCGATCTACTCCCCCAACGGTATCATGGTCTGTGATAGCAATTATCTCTATGCCCCTATCAACTGCCATCATCACGACCTCTTCAGGAGTCAATCGTCCATCGGAAGCAGTAGTATGCAAATGAAGGTCGGCCTTCAACGCTCCGTCTCCACTTTTCGGATGCGCTTTATACCGGTTGCTTTACCGGTGCTTCTATCAACGTCAAGCAATATGCCGTCTAAGGCTGCTTTACCGCTGCCCACAGATAATTTATGCGGTAAGCCGGTAAGAAAGCTGTTCAATACGTTATCCACATCATCACCGATAATAGAATCCACAGGACCTACCATGCCAATGTCGGTAACATATGCGGTGCCCTTCGGTAAAATCGCTGCATCTATGGTTCCTATATGAGTGTGAGTACCCAGCACTGCCGTAACTCTGCCGTCCAGATATCTGCCGAGGGCCACCTTCTCTGAAGTAGCTTCAGCGTGGAAATCGATGATGATTATCTTGGGGATCGGATTTAACGAAGACAGCAATGAATCGACAGCCCTGAACGGGCAATCATACTGACCGACAAAAACTCTGCCGATTAAATTAACAACCATTGCATCCTGTTTAATACAATAGCCCTTTCCGGGTGCAGATGGCGGGAAGTTCAACGGCCTCACTATCGGAAGATCGCTGTCGATAAACTGAAATACTTCGCGTTGCGCCCATACATGGTTGCCTGTAGTAATGACATCAACTCCGCTGTTTAACAGTTCAGTGGCCGTGGATAATGTGATACCGATGCCGTGGGCTGAATTTTCACCGTTGGCAATCACCATGTCAATGCCGTATTCACTAATCAAGCCCGGTAAAAAAAGCTGAACCGCTCTCCGACCGGGCCTGCCTATTACATCGCCTAAAACCAGAAATTTCAATTGCTTACCTGATTAATTTATTTTGCGTAATCTACAGCTCTCACCTCTCGCATCACCGTTACCTTAATCTGGCCCGGGTATTCAAGGCTTTCCTCTATTTTCTTGACTATATCGCGGGCCAATCTCATTGCCGCAAGATCATCAACCTGATCGGGTTTTACTATTATTCTCACTTCACGACCAGCCTGAATGGCAAAAGCCTTTTCTACTCCGGGGAAACTGCTGGCAACATTCTCTAAAGCCTCTATACGCTTTATATACTGATCAAGAGATTCGCGTCTTGCACCCAGCCTTGAGCCGCTTATCGCATCGGCCGTAGCCAGAATGAAACCGAGGGCACTTGTCGTAGTAGCTTCGCCATGATGCTCAGAAATAGCCTGAACAACTTCGGATGATTTATCCCACTGCTTTACTAAGTTGGCCCCGATTAAGGCATGCGGTCCTTCGACTTCATGGTCAACAGCCTTGCCGATATCGTGCAACAGGCCCGCCCTTTTGGCTAAAGTGACATTAGCACCAATTTCGGCAGCCAGCATTCCGGCAATATGCGCTACTTCCATGCTGTGGGTTAACACATTCTGCCCGTAGCTTGTTCTGTATTTCAGCTTTCCCAGAAGCTTTATTATTTCCGGATGCAAGCCCTGAACTCCGGTTTTTCTGGCCGCCTGTTCACCCTCGATCTTTATGGTATTCTCAACTTCTGCCCTGGCCTTTTCAACGACTTCTTCAATACGGGCCGGATGAATTCGGCCATCGAGAATCAGATTATTTAAAGCAACACGTGCTA